>CALEST010000402.1 GCA_937907555.1 uncultured Sediminibacterium sp. | reverse complement strand
TCAAGAATAATGTAAAAGGATTTGTTTCACTAAGAACAGATTATAGCAATATGGGCAAAGAAATGCTTGAGAATGAAAGCGGTTTCAGTGCATCATCTGTTAGTTACAATCTTTACCATTTTCAGGGGGGTGCCAATTTTAAAAAGAGAAAATTCAATTTGCGGGCAGGTATTCTGTTAACATACGGTAGAAACAGAAACCACCAGCAACTGGTAAATTTTGACGACCCCAGTGAAATGAATTTCCTGGAGGGCTCAAAAGACCTAGTTCCTTCCACTAAGATTTCAGCAGGTTTAATGCTCGCTTATGTACATAATTTTTAGTCATACATGATAACCATTTTAAATCGGGAAGAAATTTATAATAAAAGTATCATTGCGGATCTAGAAATAGCAAACAGACAGCAATTTTATTTTAGCCTATTGGAGGGAGAAAATCCAGATTTGATTGACGAATTACTACCAATATATGATCATCTGGAAGCTAATGTGAAAACAGAAACTAAATCAGATGCATTTTTAATATTGGCTTTTGATGAAAATTTATCCAAATTAAGTTATGAGAAGGGATTGATTCAATCTCTATTCATGTTTTTTTTACAACTAGGAATTAATGAAATTCTAATGGTTCAAGATTTATGCAACAATTGGCAGGAATTCGGATTCCTTTCAAAGAAAGAAAAAAAAGCTTTCTTAAATCTAACAAAAGATTCTATGTCAAATGAAGGTCTCCTTTTAGATTTGAGAGGTTTACAAGAAATTTTGCCATTACTTTTCCATAGCAACCCAGACAAAGGAGATTTTTCACTTTATTCACAGAATGGCAATATACCATTCTGTATGTTATATTGGGAGGACAATTTTCATATTTCGTTTTTTGAAAAAGACCGCATTGCTTTTCAAGACGCTGCCAAAGCTTCCTCGCTGTTATTGTATAGCAGAGAGGAGTTTACAGAATACTTCTATGGAAAGAGAATCAAATAATTATACAGATAACTTAATTCTCAAATTTACCCCAATTGACCAACTATTCTTTTGTAATTCGCTTTAGCATTTCAGCAAAAGGCTTAGGTGCAGACCATTGGGGATTGTGATCAGCTTCTAAAACAGAAACCGGCCATTTGTATTTCCTAGCCTTATCTGCCTGTGCAGAAAAATCATCTTTGGCTGGATCTTTACCCTTATCTACCGTAAGAATATAATGGGTAGGGATTGTGAATCGCTTTGGATTCTTCAAGTTGATTTTATCTGTGAATGTTTTTACAGAATGAGGCACATCTTTGGGGGCTGACTGATCAGGCCTTACCCATCTGGGAATAAGGAAACCATTTTCAACCAATGGTTTCATAGCATCGGGTACTTTACCATCAGCAAAAATGCTTTCCCCATCTTCTGGAACAAATGCATCCAAATAAATCATTCGGGCAATTCTTTCTGGCAAACTATCTGCAACACCGGTAATTACCATGCCTCCATAACTATGACCTACCAAAACGATATTTTTTAGGTCCTCGAAAAGAATCATGTTCACTACATCTTTAATATGCGTGTACAAACCCACTTCTGGATTAGCCAAATGAACTCGCTCCCCTTGTCCAGTTAAAGAAGGACGATAAACAGTAGCACCATCTGCCGTAAGCAAAGAATCTACTTTTTTAAAAGCCCAGCTTCCCCCCCATGCTCCATGTACGATAACATAGGTTGGTTTAGTGTTTGATTGAGCAATACTGGTAAATGAAAAAGCCACAAAGCTTAGCACTAAGAAGATGGAATGTTTTGTATTCAGCATGAGATGTAATTTACTTGTATCGGAAAATTAAAATAATTCTTTGATTATTTCTTTGATCTTCTTTTTATTGGTTTACCGTATTTTTTCTTCATCGCATCTTTACGACTTACTTTCACATTTTTCTTTTGATTTTTAGCAGATTTCTCATGAAAAGCAGGCCCTGCCTCCGATTTTTTAGGAGGCTTCACATAAGGCACTTTCATGTAAACCTTTGGCTTTTCATCTTCTGTTAATTCATTAGAAATGCTTAAATGTTCAGGTAAATCAAGAACTGGTATTTGATATTGCATCAATCTTTCAATGTCAATGATAAAAGACATTTCTTTTTCTGTAGTAAACGTAATGGCAATCCCTTTTTTATCGAAACGACCTGTTCTTCCAATTCTATGTATATAATTCTCCGGAATATCGGGAGTGTCGAAGTTAATAACATGGGTTACTTCAGCAATATCAATACCTCTCGCCACAATATCTGTTGCAATAATGAATCTATATTCCCCTTCTTTGAATTTCTTTACGGTATTAAATCGATGATTTTGTTCTTTATTAGAATGGATGATTCCTATATTGCCGGCAAACCTTCTTTCCAGTGATTCATACAATTGGTCAGCCAATTTTTTGGTGGCGGTAAAAACCAATACTCTAGACATGGAAGCGTCTTGCTCTAATAAGAGTTCCAACAAATTAACTTTTGTATAAAAATTAGGAACATTAAAACGAGTTTGTTCAATATTCTCTAATGGAGTTCCCGTTGGGGCTGCTTCAACTCTAACTGGAGCGTTAAAGTAATTATCCATCAACGTTTCTACTTCCTCTGTAATGGTTGCAGAAAATAAAAGATTTTGTCTTTTGGGGGGCAATAAATCCATGATATTCCTCAACTGAGTTCTAAACCCAAGATTCATCATTTCATCCACTTCATCAATCACCAGTTTCTTAATAAACTTGGTTTTGAAAGCACCATTTATGGCCAAGTCGAACAAACGACCGGGTGTTGCAACCAATACATCTACCCCCTTCTCTACTTCTATTTGTTGCGTATTAATATTAACCCCACCATACACACCCACTACATCCAAACTCATATAAGAAGATAACTGCTTAACCGTATCAACTACTTGTACAACCAACTCTCTGGTAGGAACCAAAATAAGAATTTGCGGGTTTTTATTTTTATCAAACTTCCATTGCCGCAAGCAGGGCAACAAATAAGCAATGGTTTTACCCGTACCGGTTTGTGCAATGCCACATACATCTTTCCCAGACATGGCAATGGGAAATACCTTGTGTTGAATGGTTGTAGGAATAGTATATCCTAAATCATCTAAGGCCGAAAAAAGAGGTGTATTCAGGTTGAGTTGCTGGAAAGTCATAGATTGCTATATGTACAAATATAGCTTTAAATAAATACCCTATTTGAGCAGCATTGACCCTAACAGTATATATTCCCGGTGGCAAACCCAAGTAATTATAAAATCCCATCTCATCAGAAAGCGTCTTGACAACTACTTCATTTTTTAAATTCACCATTTCAATCAATACCCTTTCCAGAGGCTTACTTTGATCTCCATACAATAAACGAACAGTCCCTGACACTTCACCCAACACTTCAATAGGAATAGCGATTGGGGTAAATTGATTGGGTATCAAATGAACTTGAATAATTGATTTATTTAATCGCCAAGCAATCTCATCAAAGCTATTTTTATCAACAGTAATGATATACTTGTAATATGGCTCCAGATTTCTGATAATAAATGAAGTATCATTTTCATTCCAATCCTTTGATCCACCAGGTAAACTAAATTTTAAACCATTTACTTTAGGCTCAGTTGGATCTTTTTTTCCATTACCATTGTAGTCTAAGAAAGAGTAAACAATCATACCACTTCTGCCCATTCCAGGCCTACTAAAATATCCAGCATATTTTGTTTTTCTATCGTAAAGTAAACTACCTCGGAAATAATTGATGATGGAAGTATTCGCGGCAGAATTGGTTCGGAAATTATATCCTGCTTGCATAAACTTCAAATCATACCGAATACCCAGTTAAAACAAAATAGAAAATATTTGCAATTTGTAGTCAAATTAGCATTAAAAAGCCTTCTTATTATAGCAACATTTCATCCATTTGAATCAATTAT
>CALEST010000401.1 GCA_937907555.1 uncultured Sediminibacterium sp. | reverse complement strand
GCCAAAGACATAGACGGCGTAAACACACGATCCCGCTCCCAGATGCTTTGAATCTCTGAAACCGAGCCCCAGTAGCCCACGGCCAGCCCTGCTAAGTAAGCAGCACCGAGTGCAGTTGTTTCCACCGTGGTAGGACGCACCACCGAAGTTTGCAATAAATCGCTTTGAAACTGCATTAAGCTATTGTTAACCGTAGCACCCCCATCCACGCGCAACTCTTTAATAAAAATTCCCGCATCGGCTTCCATGGCTTTTAATACATCCATGGTTTGATAGGCAATGCTATCTACTGCAGCACGGGCAATATGGGCCCGCGTAGTACCCCGTGTAATGCCAACGATGGTACCGCGCGCATGCTGATTCCAGTAAGGCGCTCCCAATCCCGCAAAAGCCGGAACCACATAAACCCCATCGGAGGAAGACACTTGCGCAGCAAGGGTTTCCACTTCCGAAGAGGAACGAATAATTTGTAAACCATCTCTTAACCATTGCACCACGGCACCCGCAATAAATACAGAACCTTCCAGCGCATATTGCGTAACCCCATTCACCTGCCAGGCAATGGTAGTAAGCAATTGATTGGTAGAACGAACCGGTTTCTCACCTGTATTCATCAACATAAAACAACCCGTACCGTAAGTATTCTTTACCATACCCGGTTGGGTACATTGCTGACCAAACAAAGCGGCCTGCTGATCGCCCGCAATGCCTGCAATTGGCACGGGATGCGAAGTCAGAATACTTTGGGTAAGTCCATATACTTCACTTGAACTTTTTACCTGCGGGAGCATGGCTGCCGGTATATCAAAAAGCTTTAGTAAATCGGCATCCCACTGCAAGGAATGAATATTATACAACATCGTGCGCGATGCATTGGACACATCGGTTACATGCACTTGACCATTCGTGAGTTTCCAAACCAGCCAGGAATCAATGGTACCCATGATGAGTTCGCCCTTCTCTGCCAGGTCACGCGCCCCCGACACATTATCGAGTATCCACTTTACTTTGGTGGCAGAAAAATAAGCGTCTACAATCAGTCCAGTTTTCTCCTGAATCATTGCTGCATGACCCGCTGCTTTCAACTGATCACAATAATTGGCCGTTCTTCTGTCCTGCCATACAATGGCATTGTAGACCGGCACACCCGTTGTTTTATTCCAGACAACCGTGGTCTCGCGCTGATTGGTAATGCCAATGGCCGCAATATTCTGAATGCTCAAACCCGCTTTGGTAATGGCTTCTGCGGCCACCCCAATCTGGGTGCTCCAGATTTCATTGGCATCGTGCTCCACCCAACCGGGTTGCGGAAATATCTGAGTGAATTCCTTTTGTGCGGTAGAAAAAATGGCACCGTTTTTATCGAATAAAATGGCACGGCTACTCGTGGTTCCCTGATCAAAAGAAAGGATATATTGTTGCATAAAAAGCTTTGCAACAAGATA
>CALEST010000400.1 GCA_937907555.1 uncultured Sediminibacterium sp. | reverse complement strand
CAGCTCAATTTTAATTGTAGTATCCGAATATTGTCCCAATATTAATTGAATGCAGAAGCAAAAAAATATGGTGAGCTGGCATTTCATTTACACAACTTCTATCAATGCTGTCTGTGGCAAATTGGCATTACGCAATGCAATATTTCTGACAGCCTGAGCTGTAAAATTACGGAAGGCATTTTTGGTTATTTCATCTGAACCTACCATGGCAGGTACGCCCTCATCCCCTCCCTCTCTAATGCTTTGCACCAACGGTATTTGTCCTAAGAAAGAAAGATCGTATTCTTCAGCAAGATTTTTACCCCCCTCTTTCCCGAACAAATAATATTTATTATTAGGTAATTCAGCAGGTGTGAAATAAGCCATGTTCTCCACTAGTCCTATAATCGGCACATTAATCTGAGCCTGTCCGAACATGGCAATTCCTTTCTTGGCATCTGCCAGTGCCACATTTTGAGGAGTAGTAACAATGATTGCGCCTGTAACAGGAACAGTTTGCATCAGTGTCAAATGTATATCTCCGGTTCCTGGAGGCATATCAATCACTAAATAATCCAATTCACCCCAATCTACATCCGTAACAAACTGTCTGATGGCGGAACTGGCCATGGGACCTCTCCAGACAACAGCATTCTTTTCGTCTACCAGTAATCCGATACTCATCAGTTTTATTCCGAATTTCTCCAGCGGTACAATCATCCCCTTTCCTTCTACGTCCTTCATCATTGGGCGTGCTCCCCTAACACCAAACATGATCGGAACACTGGGGCCATAAATATCAGCGTCCATCAATCCCACAGAAGCTCCCCCTTCAGCCAATGCCAATGCCAGATTAGCTGAAATGGTACTTTTTCCTACCCCACCTTTTCCACTGACA
This sequence comes from uncultured Sediminibacterium sp., assembly GCA_937907555.1. Lineage (GTDB taxonomy): Bacteria > Bacteroidota > Bacteroidia > Chitinophagales > Chitinophagaceae > Sediminibacterium. The sequence goes on along the minus strand of CALEST010000400.1, from coordinate 1,282 downwards.
ACTGCTATAATGTTTTTAACGCCTCCTAATACTTTCTGGTCATCTTTTCTGGTACTGGTGGTATTGGCTGTAAAATTAACTGTCACTTTTGCCTGCTTGTTTACCAGTAATTTGATGGCATTTTCACTTGCCGTGCGCATCATATCTTTCATAGGACAGGCTGGCGTTGTTAAAACAATAGTGAAGCTTACAGCATCTCCGTCAATCACAATATCTTTTACCATGTTCAGGGTTACCAGGTCTTTTCCTAAATCAGGCTCCTGTACATTACTCAATGCCTGTAATATTGCTTCGTTTGTCATGGTTGACGCAAGTTTTTGTTAAAATCAATAATTAGGTGCAAAGTTAACAACCTAGCACTTTACTTTGTTGTGAAATGCGGAGAACAAATCAAAATAGTACCTTTGTTTCCTTTAAACCAGTGCTGCCTATATGAATAAAATTACTTTAGCCTTTTTTTTGATACTGACAGGGTTGGGTTGGGCGAATAAGGCGGTTGCACAGCAGACGAATCCTTACAGGGACTCCATCGTGCAATTGTATGGAGTGGTCATGACAGCAGACAGTTTAAGAGGTATTCCCTCTGCTTCAGTGATTGTAGAAGGCAAAGGCAGAGGTACAATTACCAGTTACGACGGGGTATTCTCCATTGCCGTAATGAAAGGAGACCGCATCACATTCAGCAGCATCGGGTTTAAAAACAATAGCATCCAGATCCCCTATAATCTGGAAAGCAACCAATACAGTGTAATTCAATTGTTGGTAAGCGATACTGCTTATTTACCTGCAACCATATTAAAACCAAGACCTACCAGGGAACAATTTGAAAGAGACTTTCTGAACAATCGATTCCCGGATGATGCTTATGAAATTGCCAGAAAGAATACCGACGAAGCCACTCGCAGAATCATGCTGAACAGCTTACCGGCTGATGGCAGAGAAGCAGTGAATTTTCAGCTGAGACAGCAAACCAATAAATATTATTATGCCGGTCAAATTCCTCCAATGAATATTATGAATCCGGCCGCCTGGGCAGATTTTATTACTTCCTGGAAAAGAGGAGATTTCAAACGAAAAAAATAATTACCAATGTCTGTATTTAACGTAACTGTAATTGGTGCAGGAACCATGGGAAATGGAATTGCACATGTATTTGCACAAAAAGGATTTAAAGTAGTACTGGTAGATGTACAGCAGGCACAGTTAGATAAAGCGCTGCAAACCATAGGTAAGAACCTCGACAGAATGATTAGCAAGGGTTCTATCACCGATGCAGAAAAAG
>CALEST010000399.1 GCA_937907555.1 uncultured Sediminibacterium sp. | reverse complement strand
TGATAAGCTGACACTGCGCCCATGCCATTTCCCAATTCGTTTACTGCATATATATTCGGCTTATTGAAAGAGACTGCTAAAAAAGAGGGATCCGCTGCTGCTGTTTTGCTAATTAAATCTGCTGAACCATTTGCATTGAATTGGTAATAATAAATACCATCGGATACTGTTCCACTTGTATAACTACCAATAAAAAGTTTCTGTGTAACGGGTTTCTGTCCATAGATAGTCAAGAATGGAGAGCTGGAAACAACAAGAAACAGGAGACTCTTTATTAATGGGTTCATGGCGTGCATTTCAAATGTATTGATACTATAAATATCGGCCTTTCTAGGCAAACCTCAATTGTTACATATGTTACTGAACAGGCTTTTTATCCATTCTACTTTTGTGTTCTTAAAATTGGAATTATGAGATTATTGTCAATTTTTTTAGTGTCAATCCTCGGATTTCTTAGCGTAGAAGCACAGGAAATGCCTACCCAAATCCAGCTGGAAGAAGCATTAAGTCTGGCACAAAAAGCCAATCAGCAAATCAAAATTGCGCAGATTGATCAGCAGATTGCCAGCGCCAACGTAAAGCAAACCGAAGCTATTTGGTTGCCGCAGCTGAACCTTTCGTATACAGCAATGAATACCAACAACCCATTGAATGCATTTGGATTCAAGCTTCAGCAGGCCAATGTAACTGCAGCTGATTTTAATCCTGCATTATTAAATAACCCCGGCGCTACACCTAATTATCTTACTCAATTAAGTTTACAACAGCCCATTATAAATATGGATATGCTTCAAATGCGCAAAGCGGCTGAACAACAAGTCCAGATAAGTTCATTGCAAACAAAGAGAACAGAAGAAGCCGTTAAGATGCAGGTTACACAATTGTATCTGCAATTGAATTTTTTGTATCAGGCACTTGATGTTGTAAAAAGTGCCCTAATTACTTCTCAGTCAATTTATCAGTTTACTAAAAACAGATTTGATCAGGGGCTGATGCAAAAATCTGATTTGCTCAATGTTGAAGTTCAGGTTAAAAATACTGAAACCCGTTTAAATGAGCTTTATTCTAATATAGCGCAGACTTCAGATCAGTTGGGTCTGATGATGAATAAACCACAGGGTGTAATATATAAAACCACACCAGTTTCGCTTGGTTTTGCAAAGGAACAATTACAAGCTATTCCAATAGACAGATCAGATTTAAAAGCAATGCAAACAGGATTGGGCATGTATGATATTGCTATAAAAGGATCTAAAATGAGTTGGCTGCCCAGATTGAATGCTTTTGCTAATTACCAATTGAACGACAGAAAAGCATTGGGGTTTAATGCAGGCTCTTATTTTGCGGGCATTCAATTGTCCTGGGATATTATCAAGGGTAATCAGACAAAAAATAAGATTGCTATTCAAACGATAGAAAAAGCTAAACTACAGGAACAGCTGGCTTCAAGAGTTAATCAGGAACAGACCGAACTGCAAAATACAATCCGAAAAATTAAAGATGCCAGGTATAAATATCAGCAATTGGAAACCTCAATAGCACAGGCCGACGAATCTTTAAGAATATTACAAAACAGATATCAGCAGGGGCTGGTTAGCACCAATGATATACTGCTTGCTCAAACGCAGCTTTCTCAACAAAAACTACAGCAGGCAGAAGCCAAATTGATGGAACAGGCTGCTATTAATTACTATGAATTTTTAACTACAGTTAAGTAAAATATTAAAACCGCTAAAATGAAAATAAAATACAAATTAGTCATTGCTGGAGCTATCATAACCATGTTTACCGCTACTGCCTGTGGAGATAAGAAAGGTGCAGCAGCTGTTGTTTCTGAAGCACCTGTTGAAGTTGTATTAGCAAATGCCGGGACCAATGTTACAAATGGTAATTTTGAAATTACTGGTCAAATCGAAGGCATTCAATCAGCCAATATTTCTACCAGAGTAATGGGTACCATTACCAGTATGCGGGTAAAAGCAGGAGATATAGTTAAGCAAGGTCAGGTATTATTTACGATTAATGCCAGTGATATTAAAGCCAAGACGGCTCAAACAGAAGCCATGATAGCTCAGGCGGAAGCTGCTTTTAAAAATGCACAAAAAGATCACGAAAGATTTACTGCACTTTATAAACAACAGAGTGCTACTGAAAAGGAATTGGAACAAATATCCTTACAGTATACTTCTGCGAAAGCGAACCTGGATGCGGCAAAGCAAATGAAAAATGAAGTCAACGCAAATTTGGCTTATACAACCGTTACTGCTCCTTTTTCAGGTGTAATTTCTCAAAAGAATGCTGAAGCTGGTAGCATTGCCAGTCCAGGTATGCCTATTTTAACTTTAGAGCAAACCGGTAATTTACAGGTAAGTGCGATGGTGCCGGAAAATTTAATTGCAAGTATTTCAACCGGACAAGCGGTTGAAATGTATGTGCAAGCTGTTAATAAGAAAGTGAATGGAAAAGTAATTCAGGTAAATCCTTCATCTCAGTTTACCGGAGGGCAATACATTGTAAAAATTAGTTTGCCTCAGGCAGACATGAAAAGTTTTTATTCAGGCATGTATGTTAATATAATGGTTCCGGTTACTGAAATAACATTAGCAGAAAAAGTGAATAAGACCATAAGTGTTCCGGAATCAAGTATTGTTTATAAAAACCAACTTACTGGTATTTACACAATTACTGCCGAGAATACAGCACTTTTAAGATGGGTAAGATTAGGAAAAAATCAATCAGGTCAAATTGAGGTTTTGTCTGGACTATCTGAAGGTGAAAAATATATTGTGAGTGCCAAGGGGAACCTTTATAACGGTGTACCTGTAACAATTGCAAAATAATTGCCAAAGCATTTAAACAAATGAAAATGGAAAAAGGATTATCAGGAAATATAGCAAAAGCATTTTTGCAGTCCAAACTTACGGTTCTGCTGATGGTTGCCTTCTTACTTATTGGCGGTTATAGTACTTTATTAATGCCAAGAGAGGAAGAACCTCAGATTCAGGTTCCCATGGCTGATATTTTTATTGCCTATCCGGGAGCCAGTCCAAAAGAAGTTGAAACAAAAGTATCTGCTCCTCTAGAAAAAGTTATTTCAAATATAAAGGGAGTAGAATATGTTTATTCTACATCAATGAGTGGCCAAACCATGCTGATTGTTCAGTTTTTGGTAGGGGAAGATGTTGAACGTTCACTCGTAAAGCTCTATAGTGAAATCATGAAGAATATGGATAAAATGCCGCAAGGTGTTTCCATGCCTTTGATCAAAACCAGAGCAATTGATGATGTTCCTGTTTTTGGATTAACACTCTGGGGTGAAAAATATGATGACTATCAGTTGAAACAGGTTGCTCAGGAATTGTCGAATGAGTTAAAAAAGTCCAACGATGTATCTGATATCAATATTATCGGAGGAAGAGCAAAAGAGGTAAAAGTACTTTTGAATAAGACTTTAATGGCAGCTAATCATGTTGACTTTTTATCTATATCTAAAGCAATTGGTGGAGCAAATACACAATCACAAAGTGGTAGTTTTTATAAAAATGACAGCTCATTCTCTGTACTTACCGGTAATTTTCTTAGCTCAGCCGAAGACGTGGCTTCATTGGTGATTGGTATGAATAGCGGAACACCGGTTTATTTAAAGCAGGTTGCAACCGTTACAGAATCTCCGGCAACTTCAAGTCAATATGTATTTTATGGTTACGGTCAGGCCGATACGGCGGGATTTAAAAAGTTTTCTGCATCGTATCCTGCTGTAACATTAGCTATTGCCAAGAAGAAGGGCGCGGATGCCATGAAGCTTTCTGATAATATTTTATCAAAAGTAGCATCCCTTAAAAAGGATTTGATACCATCAGATATTCAGGTAACTGCAACCAGAAACTATGGTGAATCTGCTGCTCATAAAGTATCTGAATTATTATTCCACTTATTTATCTCCATTGTTGTAGTAACGCTATTTGTAATGCTGGCCATGGGCTGGAGAGGCGGTTTGGTTGTGTTCCTTTCTGTACCAGTAACTTTTGCATTGACCTTGTTTAGTTATTATGCAATGGATTATACACTGAACAGGATTACTTTATTTGCCTTGGTATTCATTACAGGTATTGTAGTGGATGATTCAATTATCATTGCTGAAAATATGCACCGTCACTTTAAAATGCGTAAACTGCCGCCTCTGCAAGCCGCTATTTATGCAATTAATGAAGTCGGTAACCCAACCATACTAGCCACTTTCACTGTAGTAGCGGCCGTACTTCCAATGGCATTTGTTTCCGGCTTAATGGGTCCTTATATGAGCCCAATGCCTATTGGAGCATCTATTGCTATGTTGCTTTCATTGATTGTTGCCTTAACCTTAACCCCCTATTTAGGATATATTTTCTTAAGAGAAAAGGAAAAACGCGGTAGTGAAGATCATTCACATGGAAGTCATTCTCTTGAAGCATCAGGCATCTATAAAATCTATAACTCATTCATTCAGCCTATGCTGGAAGTAAGATGGAAGCGATGGGCATTTATCATGGGTACCGTAGTTGTATTATTAGCCAGCATGTTATTGTTTTATACAAAATCAGTAGCAGTTAAAATGTTGCCTTTTGATAATAAAAATGAATTTCAGGTAGTCATTGATATGCCAGAAGGAACTACGCTTGAAAAGACCAATGCAGTAGCAACAGAAATAGCGCAGTATGTATCCAAGCAACCGATGGTAAAAAACTATCAGGGTTATATAGGAACAGCTGGTCCAATTAGTTTTAATGGATTGGTTAGACACTATGATTTAAGAAGAGGTGATAATGTAGCAGATATACAGGTAAACCTGATTGATAAAGAAGAGCGCTCTCTACAGAGTCATGATATAGCTAAGTCTATGCGTGAACCTATTCAGAAAATTGCTGCCAGGTATCATGCAAACGTAAAAATTGTTGAAGTTCCACCAGGCCCTCCTGTTTTATCTACATTGGTAGCGGAAGTATATGGCCCTGACTATAAACAACAGATTGAGATTGGCAGACAAATTGAACAGCTGTTCCGTAAAACACCTGATGTGGTTGATGCAGACTGGATGGTTGAAGATGATCAGTATGAATATAAGTTTAGAGTTGACAAAGAAAAAGCAATGCGTTATGGAGTTGCAACAGCACAAGTGAATGCTATAGTTGCCGGCGGACTTTCAGGAATGCCTGTTGGGGTAATTAATGCACCTAGTTCCTTTTCGCAAACTCCAATTCGTTTACAGTTAAAAGAGGAAGATAAAGCTGGTGTGAATGAAATTCTTGGACTTACAGTTACAGGAATGCAGGGCAATACAGTAAACTTGCGAGATATTGTTACTGTAAATAGACAGGTGAAAGACAAAAGCATTTACCGTAAAAATCAGAAAGAAGTTGTGTATGTAATGGCCGATATGGCAGGTGACTTGGAGAGTCCATTTTATGCTATTTCTAAAATGTCTGATAGTGTTTCTTCTCTTAAAATACCAGCAGGATACACCATCAAAGAAGAATATACTAAGCAGCCAGAAACGCAGGATCAGTATTCACTTAAATGGGATGGAGAGTGGCAGATTACCTACGAAGTATTTAGAGATTTAGGAATTGCTTTCGCTGCAGTTATTCTGATCATCTATATGCTGATAGTAGGTTGGTTTCAGAATTTTACAGTTCCGGTAGTTATGCTTGCTGCAATCCCATTGAGTTTGGTTGGAATTATTCTTGGGCACTGGATGATGGATGCTTATTTTACCGCAACCTCTATGATTGGTTTTATTGCACTGGCTGGTGTAATGGTGCGAAATTCAATTTTGCTAATCGATTTTATCAATATCAGGCTTGATGAAGGCATTCCTTTGAAACAAGCTATTATTGAAGCTGGTGCGGTAAGAACTACCCCCATCTTATTAACTGCTGGTGCGGTTGTATTGGGTGCTGTCATCATCTTATTTGATCCAATTTTCCAGGGATTAGCCATTTCCCTAATGGGTGGAACTATTACATCAACATTTTTAACCTTATTGGTTGTGCCATTGCTTTACTATAAAATGATGCGCAATAAAGTAAAATAAAATTGACATGAAATTATTAATCATAACTGCTGTAAAGGAATGCAGCAAATCCGTAGAAAAAATATTGAAAGAAGCATCTGTTTCCGTCTTTAGTGTTACAGATACCATGGGTGTTAAAAACAGCCCAGATGATTATATCCTGGATGACTGGTTTGGATCAGATGATGGAAACAAATACGATTCAGTTTTTATTTTCAGTTTCTGTAAAGATGAAGCAGCCAACCATGCACTAAGATTAATAGATGCCTTTAATGCCAAAGAGTCTGAAAATGAGTTTCCAATCAGAGCCTTTATATTATCCGTAGAAAATTCAACAAAATAATAATTATGAAAGAAAGAATTGTCAGAGCTGTTGCAGGGGTCTTTGTGTTGACCAGTATTAGTCTTGCCTATTTTGTGCATATTAACTGGCTTTTAGTGGCGGCATTTGTAGGTTTAAATCTATTGCAATCCTCTTTTACCAAGTTTTGTCCTCTAGAATGTATACTAGAAAAAGCAAATATTTCTAAATAAAAAGTAAAACTGATGTACCTTGGTATTTGCCATTCACTAGTAATATGAATTTAGAAAAGAGGGATAAGTTAGCAGATAAAAAGCGCTCGTTAAAAACTCGGTTATTAGTTGAATCAAAAATCAAGGCTTTAGAAAATTGCTGGTTGAATTGGTTTAAACAGGTAAATGAAAAGATTAAAAGTTGTGAATTGATCTGTCTGGACTGGGTTCAAGATTCAGAGTTGCCATTTTGGGATAGTTTTTTAAATCATGCACCCTGGACAGAATTTTCTGATTTAACTAAGTTTTTGAAAGTCGGAAGTGAACCAGTAATTCTGGAATTACTTTTCAAGAATCATCCTGGTGTTTTGCCGCTAAGATATCTGCCGGATGCTCCAGTTTTAAAAACCAATGAGGCACCTGCTGCAATATTTTCTCAGATAGTTATGCAAAACCAAATAACGCAACAACCAGTTTATGTATTTTTTGTTCGTATGTCTCCTGTAATAAAAATGGACTTGTATGATATAATGAATTCGCCGGATTTGAATGAGCTTTTGCCAGAGGAAGAAGACATGGTTATTATGTCTTTGGATGGTAACTGGATTATCTTCAAATCACTCGAACAGGAATGGGTTTATAGAAATTCATTAGAAATTCAATAGAAATTAGCTCATAATCATTATTTTTGCCACCCTTTAAGAACAGCAATGTTCTTCAAGGGTGGCAAAAATAGAAATTAGCTCATAATCATTATTTTTGCCACCCTTTAAGAACAGCAATGTT
>CALEST010000398.1 GCA_937907555.1 uncultured Sediminibacterium sp. | reverse complement strand
GTCATTCCTTTTTTGAATCTTTCACAGAAATACCCACATTGATTCACCAACCAGTTGTTCCTACAGTGGTTCCTGAAGTGGAGCTACAGGTAAAAGAAGTGAATGAACTTTTGATTAATGATATTCCCGAATTGAATGAGCAACTAAAGGAATACACCGTTGAAGTAGGCAATCTGCTGGATGAAACTCCGGTAAGAGATCTTAAAAAAGCAATTAGCATCAACGATAGATACCTTTTTATCAATCATCTGTTCAGAGGCGATGAGAATATGTACGAGCGAAGCATCAAAACCATCAATGGCTTTAATATTTATCCAGAAGCGCAGTATTGGATTCAGCGGGAATTGAAGGTTAAGCTTGGCTGGCTGGAAGATAACCCAACCGTAAAATTGTTTGATCAGTTGGTTAAGAGACGCTTCTCCTGAATGTAATTCAGAATCTCCTGAGTGGCACCTGCCTTTGATAGAACATAATCCTTTGCTGCTTTCCCCATTTTGTTCCGTTTTTCCTGGTCCTGTAACAGGGAATTAAAGCTTTCTTCCAGGGTTAAGATGGTTTCAACAGATTCCGCTCCTTCTGATTCAATTAGTTCTACTGCTTCCAGGTATTTATTATAAACCGGTCCAAAAACAACGGGTTTGCCAAATACAGCTGCTTCAATGGTGTTGTGAATTCCCTGGCTGGTAAAACCGCCTCCGATAAAGGCAATGCTGGCATATTGGTACAATTGACTAAGGATGCCAATATTGTCAATGATAAGGGTGCTTGCCTTTTGTTGTTCTTGCTTGCTTGCCGATACAAAATCTGAATACAAAATAGAAGAGGGGTAGAATGCTAAACATTCATTCAGTCTTTCCTCTTCTATATGGTGGGGGGCAATAATCCATTTTACTTTGGGCTGACTGATGGCAAAATGATGCAATACTTTGTCGTCTTCACTCCAGGTACTGCCGGCTACGATTAATGGATGTCCATCTGCAAAATGTTCAACCGCCGGAAATGATTTGGCTGCATCGGCAATGGCAATTACTCTGTCGAAACGGGTATCGCCCGATACACTAATGCGGTCTGCTGAAACAAATGGTTTTAATAAGTTGGCTGAGCCCTGATCCTGCAAAAAGAAATGCGTGAAGTATTGCAGTAGCCTGCGGTAAAATCCCCCGAAGGATTTAAAGAAAAGCTGATTGGGACGAAATATACCGGATACCAGTAGAACAGGTATTCTTTTCTGATGTAAAGTTTTTAAGTAGTAATACCAGAATTCATATTTGATAAATACAGCCATTTCTGGTCTTGCATATTCAATGAACATTTTTGCGTTACCGGCACTGTCCATGGGAAGATAAAAGACCCAATCGGCAATGGGATGATTTTTTCTGTTCTCGTATCCGGAAGGAGAAAAAAAAGTAACAAGCAATCGATGGCCAGGGTATTCTTTTTTAATTTGTTCAGCAATGGGCAAACCCTGCTCAAATTCACCTAAGGATGCTGCATGCATCCAGATAACCCGCTCCTGATTTCCCTCGAAAGTTATTCTGATTTTTTCGAGCAAATTTTTCCGGCCATTCACCCATAGGGCTGCTTTGCGGTTGAATGGTGAAATCAACCTGGCAATCAGCGGGTAGAATCGGATAAATAAAAGGTATGCCCATTTCATATAAGAACAAAAGTAACTCAAATCTTTGTTGTTGATTTTATAG
>CALEST010000397.1 GCA_937907555.1 uncultured Sediminibacterium sp. | reverse complement strand
ACTTCTTCCATCAGAATACCCAGGTTGGTTAATTCATTAAAATAACGCACCCCAACGGTTTTTATCCATTGGTCTACTTGTTGCTGTGCCGCTTCTATTGTCATTATTCCTTGTTTTTTGAATCCATTAAAATGGTTACGGGCCCATCGTTCACCAGGGCAACTTTCATATCCGCTCCAAAAATACCCGTCTGAATTTTTTTACCCAGCTGGGTCTCTATAGCGCTAATCATTGCTTCATATAAGGGAACCGCAATGGGTGGCTTGGAAGCTTTGATATAAGAAGGACGGTTGCCTTTTTTGGTACTGGCATGCAGGGTAAACTGACTAACCAGTAAAATATCTCCATTTACTTCTTTAATGGAACAATTCATTACACCGGCTTCATCGTTAAAAATCCGCAGGTTCACCAGTTTGCCTGCCAGCCATTCAATGTCTTCCTGCGTATCGGCGTCTTCAATCCCCACCAAAACCATTAATCCCTTACCTATTGCCCCATTCAGTTTTTCTTCAATGGTTACCGATGCACTTGAAACTCTTTGAATTACTAATCGCATAGAAAGAAATTTAACCGAAATTTGAAAGAACTAAGATAAACATTCAAAACAGAAACCCTTGAATAGAATGCCTGCATACAAAGCAATTTTCCTGTTTGGAGTATTGTTTGCCGCAATGGCTGTAAAAGCACAGCACAGCATTGAATTCAATCCCCTGTATGGTACAGCAAGATGGAATCCGGACAGTATTTATACCAATTTTGCAGGCGAAAATGTACAAATCAATAAGTGCCTTTTTTATACATCAGGATGGAAAGCAATCATTAACCAACAAAATAAAAAAGGACAGACCGATACAGTTATCTTAAGCAATGCCCATTATTTAATAGACCTGAGCGAACCCAAGAGCCTGAAACTTCCATTTACCGTTCCAGCTCGTGCTACTCAACTTATTTTTACGTTGGGTGTAGACAGCATTAAAAACACAACAGGTATTCAAACAGGTGTGTTAGATCCGGCGAGAGGCATGTTCTGGACCTGGAGAACAGGATATATTATGGCCAGAATGCAGGGTACTTCGCCCTCAGCCAACACGGCTGGTAAACGTTTCAGTTATGATGTGGGGGGATTTGAATCGCCGTATAATGCAGTCAGAACCATCACACTCCATCTGCCCGAAACCACTGGCTCGGATAACCATGCAAAGAACCCACTATATATACAAACTGATTTATCCAAATGGTTCCAAGGAAAGCATACCATCAGTATTGCGCAAACACCCAACTGTCACAATGCAGGGAAGCTGGCCATGCAACTGGCAGATAATTATCAGCAGCTATTTCAACTAATTTTATATTGATGAAGAAGGCCGGTATCATATTATTCTTAGTGGTGTTTGTTCTTTCAGCGCTGGGCTTTATGGAGCAGCCGGAAAGAAAAGGCTTGCCTAAGCAACAGCCTTTGATTGTTCCAAAGGGCTGGCCGAAACCCCTGTATGATTTCTCAAAAAATCCTTTAACGGCCGAGGGAATTGAACTGGGCAGACAGCTGTTTTATGAACAACAACTCAGCAGAGATGGCAGCATTTCCTGCGGAACCTGCCATCAGCAATTTGGTGCATTCAACAACTATGATCACCCTTTGAGTCATGGACTCGACAATAGCTTAACTACCCGTAATGCTCCCGGTCTCTTTAACCTGGCCTGGCAGAAATCATTCATGTGGGATGGTGGCATCAATCACCTGGACCTTCAGCCACTGGCACCGCTGACGGCTCATAATGAAATGGGAGAAAGTATTGAAAATATTATCAGTAAGCTTAAGAAAAGCAAAACCTATCCACGATTATTTAAAGCAGCATTTGGCGACCCAACCATCAATACCCAACGACTCGGAAAAGCATTGAGTCAGTTTCTCTTAACCATGGTAAGCAGCAACAGCAAATACGACAGAGTGATGCAGGGCGCAGATAGTTTTAATTTACCGGAGAAACTGGGTTATGCCATTTTTAAAAGTAAATGCAGCAGTTGTCATACAGAACCACTGTTTACCGATTTCAGTTATAGAAATACTGGCATGCCCCTGGAACCCTTCTTACAGGATATGGGCAGAATGACCATTACACAGGATCCTGCTGATTCACTAAAATTCAAAGTGCCCAGTCTGCGCAATGTAATGGTAACATTTCCCTATGGTCACGACGGAAGATTTTTTTCTTTGAGCAATGTATTTGAACATTATCGTAACAATATGCAAGTGATGGGCAACACAGATGCTTTATTGAAAAATAAACTTCCACTCAGCAACTATGAAATAGGACAACTAAAAGCATTCCTGCAAACCCTTACCGATTCTGTTTTTCTGCAGAATCCCCGTTTTGCAGCACCAGGAACCAGCCCCTCAGCAACACAACCCTTAGACCTGCACAACTGATAACAATACCCTATTTTTGAGCAATAGATAATTCCATTGAGCGAGATAAAAAAATTGGCAAGTCAAACAATCTGGTATGGTGTACCCACTATAGCCAGTCGGTTTTTAGGGTACCTGATGAACCTGTCTCTTCCGCTGTTTTTTGCACAACCCGCTACCACTGCAGATTTAACGCAGATCTATGCAATCATTCCATTTCTGAACGTGTTATTCACTTACGGATTGGAAACCGCCTATTTCAGATTTATTAAAGAAGAAGATCCCAATCGGCTTTACAGTACTTTATCCATTTCCCTACTGGGTAGTACCCTGCTGTTTACCACTGTTCTATGGCTAAGCAGAGAACCGTTAATGTACTGGGCCAACCTGGAAGCAAAGCCTGCATTCATCAACTGGATGATTGGTATTTTATTTTTTGACACCATCAGCACATTGGCCTTTGCCAGACTGAGACAGGAAAACAGACCGCGTAAATACGCTGCAGTCAGACTATCCAGTGTGCTCATCAATTTTATTACGGTACTTGTTTTTATAGGATGGATACCCCAATATGTACAATCCAATCCTGCATCTGCGCTTCGTTTTTTTACTGAACAGCATATTGGGATCGGCTATTATCTGATTGGCAATCTTGCGGGCAGCATACTCACTTTTCTGTTACTCTTTACTGAGTTTAGAAAAATCAAATGGAACTTCCACATTGATGTTTTGAAAAAAGTACTGAACTATAGTTATCCATTGATTATTGTAGGGATGGGTGGCATGGTAAACGATATGCTCAGCAGACTGATTTATCAGCACGTTGTAGACCTGCCGGTTGAAGAAGCCAAACACGAGCTGGGCGTATTCGGCAATATTTATCGGCTGGCGGTTTTAATAACCATTATGATTCAGGCATTCAGAATGGCGGCTGAGCCCTTCTTCTTTAAACAGAAAGGAGAAGAGAATGCACAAAAAACCTATGCCCGCGTAATGAAGTTTTTTGTAATTGCCTGCAGCTTCATGCTGTTGTTCATTAGCTTGTTCATTGAAGTATTTGAATGGTTTTTTGTGGCCATTGATAAACCCTTGTGGACGCAGGGATTACAGATTGTTCCCTTACTCGCACTGGGTAATATATTTCTAGGGATCTATTATAACCTGAGTATCTGGTACAAACTCACTGACAGAAATAATTACGGTGCACTCATCACTGTTGGCGGTGCAGTAATTACCATTGCATTGAATATAATCTTAATCCCCAGCCTGCATTATTTAGGAGCTGCCATTGCTACTTTTATTTGCTATTTGTTCATGATGCTGGTTAGCTATTACCTGGGTCAAAAGTATTATCCGGTTCCTTACGCAACCAAAAAAATCATAGCTTATCTGGTGGTGGTTCTACTTATGTACGGCATTCAAAAAGCCATCCTCTATTTTATTCCTCAGCTATGGCTGGGCATATTCACAGGATTTATTTTCATTGGCCTGTTTGCCTGGCTGGTAATTTGGGCAGAAGAAAAGGAATTCAAAAAACTACTTAAAAAATCAAGCTGATTCAATAGTTTGTTTTAATAAAAAAAGGCGGTTAATAGAATTGACGCAACGGATTTATTGAAATCAATCCTTGAACTTATCTTTGCAGTATGGCAGAAGATTTACAGATTAACAAAGGTACTAAGTCTGAACAATACCAGGCATTGATCCCTCAAATTAAAGGTTTGTTAAGTGGTGAACCTAACCTGATTGCCAACCTTGCCAATACAGCAGCAGCCCTGAAAGAGCAATTCGGCTGGTTTTGGGTAGGGTTTTATCTGGTAGAAAAGGACGAACTGGTTCTAGGCCCTTTCCAGGGACCCGTTGCCTGCACCAGAATCAGAAAAGGAAGAGGGGTTTGCGGGAGCAGTTGGGAGCAGGCTAAAACCTTGATTGTACCTGACGTTGAAAAATTTCCTGGTCATATAGCCTGCAGCAGTTTATCTAAATCTGAAATCGTTGTTCCTTTATTCAAAGACGGAAATATATGGGGCGTTCTGGATGTTGATAGCAGCGATTACAACCAGTTTGATGAAACTGATCAGCATTATTTAGAACAAATCATTGGGCTGCTGGCTTAATCTTATTCTTGAATCAACAGCATTAACAGTATCCATTTCTCAAATGAGAAAACAGCCTCATTTGGGCTTCTGCGCCAAATAATGTACCTTTGCACTATTCGTATATGTCTCAGTTAGACTGGAATCTACTTCAGTGACAAGGTAATCCCATCAATATCAGGTTATATACCACTTGAAACTTCAAGTGTTCATTTAAATCACATTTTGTGTTATTCAAAGAATTAGAACTCATCGAGCCTATATTAAAAGCGCTCGAAACAGAAGGGTACACGAACCCTACACCCATTCAGGAACAAGCTATTCCCTCTGCCCTTGCAGGTAAAGATATTTTGGGCTGTGCCCAAACAGGAACAGGAAAAACAGCTGCTTTCTCTATCCCCATTCTTCAATTGGTATGTCAGTCTCAGTTGAACGGAAATTTTACCAGAGGCATCAAAGCATTGATCCTTACACCAACAAGGGAATTGGCCATTCAAATTGACGAAAGCATTGCAGCTTACGGAAAAAATCTGCGCATTTCGCATGAAGTTATTTTTGGCGGAGTATCGCAACATCATCAGGTAATCAGCTTAAAGAAAGGTGTAGATATTTTAACCGCTACTCCGGGCAGATTACTCGATCTGATGCAACAGGGATTTGTCCATTTAAAAGATATCCGCTTTTTTGTATTGGACGAAGCCGATCGTATGTTAGACATGGGCTTTATTAACGATGTAAAAAAAGTAGTGGCAAAACTACCGGAGAAAAAACAAACCCTGTTTTTCTCTGCTACCATGCCCGATGAAATTGAAAAATTAGCCAATACGCTTTTAAAGAATCCGGTAACCATTGCAGTAACCCCCGTTTCTTCTACAGTAGAAAAAATTGAACAGGCTATTTATTTTGTTGAAAAAGAAAACAAGAAAAATCTGTTGCAGGATTTATTGCAAGATAGTTCCATCAAGTCTGCGCTGGTTTTTACCAGAACCAAGCATGGCGCTGATAAAGTGGTGAAAAATCTTGTTAAACAGGGAATAACATCCGAAGCCATCCATGGCAATAAATCACAGAATGCCAGACAAAGGGCTTTAACCAATTTTAAAAATGGCAACACCCGTATTCTGGTGGCAACCGATATTGCAGCAAGAGGAATTGACGTAGATGGTTTGTCTCATGTATTCAATTATGAATTACCCAATGTTCCTGAAACCTATGTACACAGAATTGGCAGAACTGGCAGGGCGGGAGAAAACGGCATGGCCATTTCTTTTTGTGATTCAGAAGAAAGAGCTTATTTGAAAGACATTCAGAAGCTGATAAAAATTGAACTGCCGGTTGTAAGCAATCATGAATATCATTCAGCAACGCCAATAAAAGCCAGTTCCAATCAACCTGAAAAAATAAAAAAACCTGCACCCAGAAACAGAATGGTGAAGCAGAGTTATTACAAGTCGGGAAGAAGCAGCAATTAATTTTTCTAATTAAGCAGAAGATTAAGCAGATTAGCAATAGTTTTTTTAGATTGTAGCATGATTAAACCAATCAATTTATTCATCGCTACAATTTTTTTTGCCTTTACCGGAATTGCGCAACCAGCAAAGAAGGGGGCTGGCGTTTTGTATTATCCGGAACGTTCCAACTGGGAATTTAAAAGCCCGGAAGCACTGGGAATAGCCGCTTCAGCCATTGAAAAAACAATTGCTACCGCCAAGGCAGCGGAGTCTCCCAATCCCAGAAGTATGGAAGAAAACCATTACAAAACTTTTGGCAAAGAACCATTTGGAGATGGCATTGGACCCTTTGAAGATCGGGGGGATCAGACAGGCATCATTATTTACAAAGGCTATAAAATAGCAGAATGGGGCACACCACTAAAATGTGATATGACCCATAGTGTGGCAAAAAGTTTTTTATCCGCCGTGGTAGGTTTGGCAGTAGATGCACAATTAATTCGGTCGGTTCAGGATCCGGTACACAGTTATGTTCCGCCCATTGAGTTATTTCAAACTGAGCCTGTTAGCAAACCTGCATTGCTTTTTAATCAACCGGAATTATTGCATCCCTTTGAAACTGTTCACAATAAAACCATTACCTGGGAATCCATGCTTAGACAGACCAGTGACTGGGAAGGAACCTTATGGGGCAAACCCGATTGGGCAGACCGGCCTGATGCCGATTCAAAAAAATGGTTAAACCGGACAAGGAATAACCAGGGTACTGTTTTTGAATACAATGATGTACGAGTAAACGCTTTGGCACTTGCCGCAACGAGCGTTTTCAGACAGGCGCTTCCACAAGTTTTGAAAAAAAATATTATGGACCCCATCGGGGCATCCAATACCTGGCGCTGGACAGGTTATAGAAATGCCTGGATTGTACTGGATGGGAATCCTGTTCAATCGGTTAGTGGCGGAGGTCACTGGGGCGGAGGCATGTTTATTCATGCTGAAGACATGGCAAGATTTGGCTTACTTACCCTTCGTAAAGGAAAATGGAAAGACCAGCAATTACTTTCAGAATCATGGATTAAACAATCCACCACGCCGGGCCCTGCCAACAAGGAATATGGATACATGAATTTTTATTTAAATACTGACCAGAAATTAATTCCGGGTGCACCAGCTGAAGCATTTGTTCACCTGGGCAACGGGAATAATGTGGTATATGTTGACCCGGTAAATGACCTTGTGGTTGTTTTAAGATGGATTACGCAAAAAGGGATGACAGAAACCATTGCTGCTTTATTAGATGGTATTAAAAAATAACAATTATTCATCACCAGACGAATAATTAATAATTCATTCAAACTCCATTTTAAATACCTAATTTTAAGTGCCGGCGCTCCCCCCGAGCCGTCGATACGCCATGATTAACCCTACTCCTATAGCACCGGAAAGCTTAGAAGAGCAAAACCGAAAATTGCTGAAAACGCAACATGCACTGGAAAAAAAAGTAAGTCAGCTAAAAGATTTTGCTGGGATTATCACGCATGATGTTAGAGGACCTGCCCATAATATTTCCAAAATGCTGGAAATGTATGAGAGTACCAATGATCCGGAACTGAAGAAGGCTTCCATGGATTATTTAAAAAAAATCAGCAAGGACCTTACCAACAACCTCAATGAACTGATTCAGATTTTACAAATCCATTTGGAAAAAGACATACCGGCATCGGATTGTTCTTTTGAGGAAGTCATCAACAGCGCTTTGCTTCAGCTACAGGATGTGATTCAGCAAAAGAACGCTGTTATTGAGCAAAACCTGGAAGTGGCACAGATTTATTATCCCAGGGTTTACTTACAAAGTATTGTTTACAATTTACTGAGCAATAGCCTTAAATATACCAAACCCGGAACTCCTCCGGCCATTCGTATTGAAACCTTCGAAAAAGAAGGTGCCATTCATTTATCGGTTACAGATAACGGCTTAGGCATTGACATGGCTAAGTTTGGCCACTTGCTGTTTAAATTCCAGAAGAGCTTTCACAGCGGATTCGACAGCAAGGGAATTGGTCTTTATCTCATAAAAAATCAGATTGAAGAACAGGGCGGAAATATTTTTTGTGAAAGTGAATCACAAAAAGGAACAAAATTTACTGTTCGTTTTTAAAAAATTCCCCTATTTTTGCCGTCCCAAATGCGGATGTGGCGAAATTGGCAGACGCACTAGACTTAGGATCTAGCGCCGCGAGGCATGTAGGTTCGACCCCTATCATCCGCACTGAACCACCTTTATAGGTGGTTTTTTTATGCGAAACCCCTACCTTTGCAGCCCGAATTTAAGTATATAAAACACCTATATGGCTACAATTACCAGAGAAAACATTGGCTTATTAAATGATAAGCTTACCGTTACCCTTACCAAGGAAGACTATTTTAGTGGCTTTGAAACCAGCCTGAAGAAATATGCAAAGACTGCAAATATACCCGGCTTCAGAAAGGGTATGGTACCCACTGGTCTGGTTAAGAAAATGTATGGTCAGGGTGTATTTTCTGAGGAAGTATTGCGTAAAGTAGAGCAGGAAATGAACGCTTACATGACCAAAGAGCAGATTGATATTTTTGCTCAGCCACTTCCACTTGAAAATGATGCAAACAAATTAGACATGAATAATCTGTCTGATTATGTTTTTTCATTCGAAATTGGATTGAAGCCAGAATTTGAAGTAAACCTGTCCAAATTTGAAGCTACCCGCTACGTAGTAACGGTTACCGAAGCCATGATTGACGATGAAATCGCAAGATTGCAGACTCGTTTTGGTAAAATGACCGAGCCTGAAACAGTTACATCAGAAGACAACGTATTAAATGTAACTTTCACTGAAACCGATTCAAAAGGTAACCCGGTTGAAAACGGTGTAAGCAAAGACAACAGCGTGCTGGTTAAATACTTTGCAGAAAAGTTCCGCAAGAACTTAATGGACAAGAAAAAAGACGATGTGGTTCTTCTGCAAATCAAGAAAGCATTTGAAGACAAGGAAGCAGAAACCATTTTGGCTGATCTTGGATTAACCAAGGACGATGCTGATAAATATTTCAATATGTTAATCACCAAAGTAGGTTTGGTAGAAAAAGCCGCTCTGGACGAAGAACTATTCAAGCAGATTTACCCAGGCAACGAGAATATTAAAACCGAAGCTGACCTTAGAAATGAAATCAAGGCAGAAATTGAAAAATACTATGCTCAGTCTGCACGCAATCAGGTGCAGGACCAGATTTATCACTACCTGGTAGATCATGTAAGCATGGAATTACCAGAAAACTTTTTGAAACGCTGGTTACAAAACGGCGGCGAAAAACCAAAAACTGCAGAAGAAGCGGAAGCAGAATATCCAAGCTTCTCCAAACAACTAAAGTGGACTTTAATCAGCAGCAAATTGTCGCAGGACAACAAAATTGAAGTACTTCCTGAAGACATCCGCAATTTTGCCAAAATGCAATTATTCAGCTACATGGGCAACCAGTTAGGTGCATTGGGCGACAACCAGCAGTGGATTGATGACTATGCCAACAGAATGATGCAGGATAAGAAATTTGTAGAAGACAGTTACCACAGAATCAACGCAGAAAAATTATTTGATGCATTGGAGTCTCAGGTAAAAGCAAAAGATGAAAGCATAAGTGCAGATGATTTTGCTAAGAAATTAGAACATCATCATCATTAATAGAAGATATCCTTACTTTAAAAACCAGCCAATGGCTGGTTTTTTTATTGGCATAACTGATGGGCCTTTAATCCAGCATGCATTTGACGCAGTAAAGTATTGGCTACATAACGATTTACAAATAGATGGCCACTCAATTGGAGCAGTCGCTTTCTGAACCAGTTACTGGAAACAACAGATAAAATGGCTGCTGATCTTTTTTGAATGCCAGGCCTTAGTTCATCAATAAAATCAGTTTTAGTAGCCGGCCATTGAGGCATTGGTTTAGCCATTTTAAAAAGAGGTATTATTTGCACGCTTTCTTT
>CALEST010000396.1 GCA_937907555.1 uncultured Sediminibacterium sp. | reverse complement strand
AGTAATAGACAATACCACAAGCCGCGGCAGAACCATTCGTTTCCTTTGGGACGACGATGATGAAAGCTTCAAAAAAATGCTTGAATTTTTAGGTGAGACCCCTCTTCCAAAATACATCAAGCGCAAGCCTGATGAAGAAGATAAGGAAAGATATCAGACGGTTTACGCCAAGCACGAGGGCGCCGTTGCTGCTCCTACTGCCGGACTGCATTTTAGTAAAGAACTAATTAAAAGATGTGAAATACAAGGTATCCGATTTGCAGAAGTTACTTTACACACTGGCTTGGGCACTTTCAGACCCATTGAAGTTGAAGATCTGAGCAAGCATAAAATGGACGCTGAATATTATCAGATAGACGAACAAGCCTGTGCTATTGTAAATAAAGCCAAAGAGAATGGTAAAAGAATCTGTTCTATCGGCACAACTACCATGCGTGCGATGGAAAGTAGTTTTACAGCACAACAATTATTAAAACCCAGCGAGGGATGGACCAATCATTTCATTCATCCTCCTTATACTTTTAATGTAGCTGATAGTTTGGTTACTAATTTCCATTTACCCAAAACCAGCTTACTAATCATGACCTGTGCTTTCGCCGGATATGATTTAGCCATGGAAGCTTATAAAAAAGCTATTAAAGACAAGTACAGATTCTTTAGCTACGGAGATGCACTATTGATTATCTAATAAAGCAGATTAAAGCATATAGCTGAAAATACAATTCAAAAAGCCAGGACGATATGATTCTCCTGGCTTTTCTTTTTTATTTCTTTCTTGCATTTTTATATTGGCTTTCGTACAAATGAATCCATTCCTGTGGAGTCATTTTCTTTACCAGCTCTCCTATTAGTGCGTAGGGAACAATGGCTGTTTTTTTAAATCTCAAACAACTTTTACCTATATCTAATTTTGTAGGTGTGGCTTTAATATAAGACTTGGTAAACCAGTCGTATAAGGCTGGCTGTGCATAAATCCCCATATGGTAAAAAGCAATAAAATTCTTTTGTGCTGCCAGTGCCATAAATGGCAAGGGTAATTTGGGATCACAGTGATAGCCATCTTTATAAAGGCTATGTGGAACCACATAACCTATCATGCCGTAATTCATCACTTCTGAAAATCCAGCAGGAAGATTTTGTACGATACAATCCCTAATTTGATTGAACATCACTTTTTGTTCTTCAGGAATTAGTTTCAGATATTCCTTAACTGTTTGGGCATCGCTGGTCATTTATGACGCAAATTTTAAATTTTGAAAACGCTTATTGGCAATAAAACTTAATGATATAGAAAGTATACCGAACACTAATAGCACAATCAAACTATTACCTAAAGCCTGAGCAAAACTAATTTTATTAAGATCTAAAAAGGGATAGGGGTAAACCCCAGTCAAGCTTCCTCTGAGTAATGTATATAAAAAATATACAGCGGGATAAATTAACCAATAGGGAATGGTTTTATATTGGACCCTGCGTTTCGAAGTAAAAAAAGCCCAGTAAAGGAAGGTAAGCATTGGCGAAAAACTATGTAACCCATGATCCGCCCAAAATGCCAGACCAACCGGACTATGCAATTGACTGAGTACTGCATGATATACAATTCCGACAACTGATATATAAACTGTTATTGCAGTTCCTGTTTCAGCCTTCTGCCAGCATTCTTCCTCAGCATTATTCTTAAGCATCAGATTCAAAAAATAAATGAATACCAGCGTATTACTCAGAATGGTGAAATAGCTAAAAAACCGAACCAATACATCCAGAAAACCCTTGTATGCAGGACCATAAAGCATCAAGGAAAACTGAATGATTAAACTCGAAAGAACAATTACAACAACGAGGAGCTCCGGCAATTTTTTAGAGATTAAAGACATATCGGTCAATTATCCCTTGAATTTAATCAAAAAATAATTAATGACCTACTCCTCTCCTTTTAATCATTCCA
>CALEST010000395.1 GCA_937907555.1 uncultured Sediminibacterium sp. | reverse complement strand
CCCAACGCCTGATATGATCAGTAAAATGGGAGATAAGATTACCGCAAAGGAAACCATGATTAAGGCTGGTGTTCCAGTTGTTCCCGGAGGAGAAGGATTGCTGGAAAGCATTGAACAAACCAAATCCCTGGCCAAAGAAGTGGGCTACCCTGTTATTCTGAAGGCAACTGCCGGTGGTGGTGGTAAAGGGATGCGTGTGGTTTGGAGTGAAGATGAAATTGAGAAAGCTTACACTACGGCTAAAATGGAAGCTGCTGCTTCTTTCAAGAACGATGGTATCTACATGGAAAAATTTGTAGAAGAACCTCGTCATATTGAAATTCAGGTAGCTGGTGACCAGTATGGTAATGTTTGCCACTTAAGTGAAAGAGACTGTTCTATTCAGCGTCGTCACCAGAAGCTGGTAGAGGAATCACCTTCTCCATTCATGACTGCTGATTTGCGTGCCCGTATGGGTGAAGCGGCCATAAAAGCTGCTTCTGCCATTAACTATGAAAGTGTGGGTACCATTGAATTCCTGGTAGATAAGCACCGCAATTTCTATTTCATGGAAATGAATACCCGTATTCAGGTAGAACATTGTGTAACGGAAGAAGTAGTTAGCTATGATTTGATTAAAGAACAAATCAAAATTGCTATGGGAGAAAAAATCTCTGGCAGAAACTATGAACCTCAGCTACATGCGATTGAGTGCAGAATCAACGCAGAAGATCCTTACAATGATTTCAGACCATCTCCGGGAAAGATTACCAACCTATTCACACCGGGAGGTCATGGAGTAAGAGTGGATAGCCATGTATATGCCGGCTATGTAATTCCTCCATATTACGATTCTATGATTGGTAAATTAATTACTGTAGCACAAACCCGCGAAGAAGCCATTGATACCATGTACAGAGCTTTGAGTGAGTATGTAATTGAAGGGGTTAAAACAACCATTCCATTCCATTTACAGTTGATGCAGAATGAAGATTTTAGAAAAGGTAATTTTACTACCAAGTTCCTTGAATCTTTTACTATGAAATAATCGAGTTATAAAGAAATAAAAAGCCCCGAGTAAAACTCGGGGCTTTTTTATGCGATTCAAATTCGTTTTAAAAACTACTTTGAGCCACCACCGCCTCTTTGAGGACGATTTCTTCTCATTTCTTCGTAGAAATCATTTACCGCTTTAATCTGATCGTCGGTTAGCGGAATTGCTTTGAATTTCTTGGTCTTCTCATCATTCACCGTCTTTGTTTTAGTGGCTCTTTCTTCTTCGCTCATATCGCGCATGCCACGCATTTCTCCCTGACTCCAAAGCTGGATTTCCAATACTTTGTCTGCCTGAGCATCTGTTAATTTGGTTTTTTCAATCAATTGTGGTTTTACACGTTGCTTCATCATTTCAAGCATTTGTGCTGGGTCCATTTGACCACCCTGTGCCTGTACACTTCCTAATGAAAGGGCCAGAGCGAATACTGCTAAAGAGATTATTTTTTTCATTTTTGTTTGTTTATATAACAAAATAGTGGATTTTTTGAATCCACTATTTGTTTATCGGTCAAATACCAACTGAAGTCGGCATTCTATTTCTTTCGAATCAGATTATCTGATGAATAAAAGTTCGCGGTACTTAGGCAGGGTCCAGTACTCATCGTCTACCAGGTGTTCCAGTTTGTCAACATGGTATCTGATTTCGTCAAAATAAGTGCTCTTGATATTTTCATATGCAATTGCTTTGTCGCGACTATGAACAATATTATTGGCCACTTTTCTGGCTTCTACCATTTCATATACTTTGGTATGCACCACTGATATATGTTTGCTTATGTATTTCAATATGGTTAACTGACTACTGTAAGCCGATTCTTCTAAGCCAACATTTTTAAGACCATTGATATTATTCAATAAATCATTCTGGTATTTGATTGCTGCTGGCAGGATATGATTGATGGCAAGATCTCCCATAACACGTGCTTCAATCTGCACCGTTTTAATGTATTTTTCCAGTTCAATTTCATATCTGGCTTCCAACTCAGAGTGAGAATAAATGCCATTTTCCTGGTATAGTTTCAGCGCCTTTTCTGTAATCATTGCATCCAGTGCAACAGGAGTGGTTTTTAAATTAGGCAAGCCGCGTCTTTCTGCTTCCTTATGCCATTCTTCACTGTATCCATCACCTTCAAACAATACATTCTTGCTGGCAACAATATACTTTTGAATTACGTGCATGATGGCAATTTCTTTCTTGTCTCCTTTTTCAATTAAAGCGTCAACTTCATTCTTGAATTTCTTGAGCGTATCTGCCATGATGGTATTCAATACAGTCATGGCGTTGGCGCAGTTGGCTGAAGATCCCACTGCACGGAATTCAAATTTATTTCCGGTAAATGCAAATGGGGATGTTCTGTTTCTGTCAGTATTGTCCAGCATCAGTTCAGGGATGCTTCTGTGTAAATCCAGTTTTAAGATAGCTTCATCCTGCTCATCAAATTTATGTCCCACTCTGGATTCTACATCTGCAAGCACTTTTGAAAGGTATTGCCCAACAAACACGGAAATGATAGCAGGCGGAGCTTCGTTTGCACCCAGTCTGTAATCATTAGAGGCAGAAGCAATAGCCGCTCTCATAATGTCTGCATTATCATGAACAGCTTTAATGGCGTTCACAAAAAATGTCAGGAACATCAGGTTTGTCTTCGGAGTTTTACCAGGAGCCAACAAATTAATACCTGTGTCGGTTGCCAGACTCCAGTTATTGTGTTTCCCACTTCCATTGATTCCTGCAAATGGCTTCTCATGTTGTAAAACAACCAGATTATGACGTTTTGCTACACGGGCCATAACATCCATTAATAGAATATTGTGGTCAACAGCAATATTTACTTCTTCAAAAATAGGAGCGCACTCAAATTGCGCAGGCGCTACTTCATTGTGTCTGGTTCTTAATGGGATACCCAATTTGTAAGATTCCTGTTCAAAATCTCTCATGAAAGCATATACTCTTTCAGGAATGGAACCAAAATAATGATCTTCCATTTGCTGGCCCTTTGCAGGTGCTGCTCCATAGACCGTTCTGCCACATTGAATTAAATCGGGTCTTGCGGTAGCTAAACCGGCATCAATTACAAAGTATTCCTGTTCCCATCCAAGGGTAGTAGTTACTTTAGCAATGTTTTTATCAAAATAGTTACATACTTCTACTGCGGCCTTGTTCAAAGCTTCTGTTGCTTTTAACAAAGGAGCTTTATAGTCCAGAGATTCTCCTGTATAGGACACAAATATGGTCGGGATACACAGGGTTTTACCTTTTCCAATTTCCATGATGAATGCAGGAGAAGAGGGGTCCCATGCTGTATAACCGCGAGCTTCAAAAGTGGCTCTTAAGCCACCGCTAGGGAAAGAAGAAGCATCGGGTTCCTGTTGTATTAAAGCTGCGCCGTCAAATTCTTCAATGGCTGTGCCGTCACTTTTTAAGGTAAAAAAGGAATCGTGCTTTTCGGCTGTAGTACCGGTTAATGGCTGAAACCAGTGTGTAAAGTGGGTAACACCTTTACTTTCTGCCCAGGCTCTGATGCCATTCGCAATTTGACTTGCCACGCTACGGTCAATTTTTTTACCCCCGCGAATGCTATTAATTAAACTTTTATATGCTTCGTCGCTTAAATATTCACGGGCTGTTTTTTGGGTAAAAACATTTTCTCCGAAAATAGCAGTGATTTTTTTGCTGAATTCTGGGATTGATGTTTCCGCATCATTGGCAATGCTACTGATTGCTTTAAATCGTAAAGACATATTTTTTGGTTTATTTAGGGCAAAAATAAGCCTATTTGCCATTGATAGTTTAATATTTCAGGCAAATAGGCTTAAAATGTGAATAAAATCACCAAAAAATATTACATATAATTATTGTTAATATTTTCCTGCCATGATTTTGATTGGCTTGTATTTAGAATTATCAACGCCAGTACCATCCAGGTTAACAATCATGATTTTATGAACTCCATTGCTGCTCATTTCAACTGGTACAATATTTTCTCCTCTGAAAGCATTTACCTGTTTGGTCAATATTACTTTGCCAGTAACAGCATCTGTTAATTTCAATTGAAGTGTTTTGGTGTTCTCACTTCTAAACCGAACGTTGAATTTATTGCCGGTAACAGGATTAGGGAATGCACTCATGCTCATTTCTTTCAGACTGTTCAAATAGTTCATGTCCTCTTTACTGAATGAAATGCTGCTCATAGACAACTGTAAATCGGAAGACTTTCCTTTTGAAGGAGGAACTACCGTTATTACAATTGAATTAATATCTTTAAAATAAATTGT
>CALEST010000394.1 GCA_937907555.1 uncultured Sediminibacterium sp. | reverse complement strand
ATGAATGAAAAGTTTAAACTATTTAAGAACCATTACCATAATACCCTCTGACGCTGATTTTCTTTTCGGCAAATAAAAAGTCCTGCCGTTATAAAACACTTGTACAGGCTTTTTATCTGTTGCGTTTAAGAAAAAATCAACTCCATTCATGAATGGCAATTGCTTGAATGTTGATATTAAATTTCCTGAACTTATGCCATCGCCGTTGTCAAAAATAAAATGAGCAATGGCTGTTTTAGTATCTGGTGAAATGTCTTTCGCAGATAAATTTAGCCCGTCAATCGTTAATGAATCCCGCCCTGCAATAACAGCACGGTTGCTGCAAAAAACAGCTACAACAGATTGCATATCATTTGAGGGCAATGTATTTAATAATAAAGCAGGCAAGCCCGTTTTAGGCAAGGCCCTTAAATATACAAGCAAGTTATCCGCAGAAAAAGGCTCATAGAAATAATGAACGGTTCGTTGTCCTCCTGCTGGCTTTAATACAAATTCATATCCTATACCAGGTTTTGCAATAAATGGGCCCCAACTACCCCTTTCATCTGTTGTAAATGTAAAATCAGGTTGAGAAGCAATCCTCTCCCCCTTAGTAAAGTCAATAGTGTAAACTTCTACTAATGCATTCGCCAGTATAGTATTTTCACCCATTAAGCATGCTTTTCCAGCAACAACGAATTTTCTTTTAATTTCCTTTTGGGGTTTTGTTTTGCCTGAAGGATTGAAAAATTGAAACATACTCCAAAAAGTAGATTCACTGGTAGCTACTTCATAATGATCATTATCTGTTTGTTGAATATTCACCGCGCCTGGAATAAGGTCGCCCTTCGCAACTTTGTCACCTAAAGAAAAAATATTTAAGGTTCTTACTTCTCCATTTTTACCGGCAGGTTTAGCTTGCCTACTACTTCCAATATGAACATAGTTGGCCACTTTTAAAGCCCGGACAGCATCATTTAAATAACTGTATCCAATACCCCCGCCAGCTGAATGCCCAACCAGATTAATCTGCTCAGCTCCTGTTTTCTCAAGCACTTTTGCAATAAAAGAGTCCAACTGAGCTATCGTATTGTTTCTTGCGCCAACACTATTCCAATCAAAAGCATACAATTGTGATGGTAAATATCCGTTTTCAGTAAATCTTTGAAATTGAGTTGCATAGGTATCTCCACTACCCAGAAACCCATGTACAAATACAATGGGCGTATTCTGCGTTTTCTTATCCTGCGCCGAAACAATATGATTCAATAACGTGAGGATAAAAAAAAGAAAAATATTCTTCATCGTTAAAAAATGAGCAAGTTATCAATCTCTAAAAAGGAGCGCCATCATCAAAACCCTCATCAAAATCACTGGATTGATTCATCTTACTTCCTTTCTGAATAAAGAAAGCAGTTTCACCGTTACCCTGACTCATAGAACCGGGCTGAACAGGCTTCCAGTTTCCCGGACCTGGCTCTGCATCCAATTCTTCAAATCTCTGTATTTCCAGTTTGGCTCTCAGTCTAATGGTTTCAAGCGAACCGTTTCTATGCTTTGCAATACGGATATGGGTTTCACCACTGGTAGATTCACCCATTTCATTGGTCATATTTTCATAATACTCCGGACGATAAATAAACATTACCATGTCCGCATCCTGTTCAATGGCACCTGATTCACGAAGATCACTCAGCTGAGGCATTTTGCTTTCCTTACGGGTTTCAACCGCACGACTTAACTGGCTCAGTGCAATGATAGGCACTTTCAATTCTTTTGCCAGCGATTTCAGGTTTCTGGAGATACTACTGATCTCCTGTTCTCTGTTACCCCCTTTATCGTTACTGCCACTCATTAACTGCAGATAGTCAATGATAATAATACCCACCTGGTGTTTGTTCACCATTCTACGGGCTTTGGCTCTGAATTCAAAAATATTCAGGGCTGCTGTATCGTCAATATACAAGGGTGCATTCTCTAATTTCTTAATCCCTTTGCTGTGTAATTGCTGGTATTCGTGATCTTCCAGTTTACCCCTGCTGATCTTCTCCATTTTAATTTCACTCTCTGCACTCAGGATACGCTGAACCAATTGTGCAGCACTCATTTCCAGTGAAAAGAAACCAACGCCAATGGGCTTTGTTGGATGCAATGCAGCGTTACGGGCCAGGTTCAGGGCAAATGCAGTTTTACCCACAGAAGGACGTGCAGCCAGGATAATTAAATCGGTGGGTTGCCATCCGTATGTTATTCTATCCAGAGAAGAAAAACCACTGGGTACTCCTGAAATCTCATCGGTCTTGGTTCTGAGTTCATCAATACGCGTAATGGCTTCAATTAATACACCTCCAATGTCTTCAAAGTTTTTCTTTAAATAGTTGTTGGTAATATTGAACATTTTAGTTTCTGACTCATCGAGCAAATCAAATACATCCGTTCCTTCTTCGTAGGCATCACCAATAATTTCGCCACTGATTTTAATTAGTTCTCTCTGTATGAATTTTTGTAAAACAATTCTGGCGTGTGCATCAATATTCGCAGTAGACACAACAGAATTGGTTAGTTTGGTAACATAATAAGGCCCCCCTACCAAATCTAGTTTACCCTGCATTTTCAACTCTTCAACAACCGTTAGAATATCAATGGGAACTGATTTTTGCTGCAGGCTTTGCATGGCCAGAAATATGTACTGGTGTGCATCTACATAAAAACATTCCGGTTTAATAATTTCCGATACGGTGTCGAACGCACTTTTTTCCAGCATCAATGCCCCCAGAATGGCTTCTTCCAGTTCCTTTGCCTGAGGCGGCACTTTACCATACACCATGGTACTTAAATCAATAGCGGGCTTTCTCCTTTTTCTGTCTTTATTTAAACCGGTAATCTCCATGATACTTTCTTAAACTTTAATCAATCCAATGCTTCCTTCTATGTTAACGAATGGTTAACTAAGTAAGAAGGGGGAGCGAATATATGGCTAAGCGCTATCTGTTAAAAATTTTTTCCGCTTCTCTTTATTCCACAGCGTATCCTCAGCTTATCCACAGCTTAACCAGGGCTATTCACACAAATTACTATGGTTATCCCCCATTTTCAAAAGTTTTCCTCGTTTATTTGAAGAAATTAACAGAACCCCGTTAACAAAGAAATTTGGCGGAAATCAGGTCAATTTCAATCAAATGAACTAAGTACCAATTGCATTTGGATAAAACTTATTCTAACTTTAATGGAATCACCAGCACCATTTAAAATGAAACAATCCTATTCCTATGATACGGTAAGCGAAGCCATCAATGACCTGGCCAAACGGGGCTATACCCATGATTTCAATATTCATGAAGAACAGCATTGTTTAATATGCAATAACACCATGACTCAGTTATCGCCCGATGAATTTGAAATTACAGAAGTTTACAGGTTCGAAGGTGAAACAGATCCTGCAGACGAAATGATTTTGTATGCCATTGCTTCTTCCAAGCATGCAATCAAAGGAGTATTACTAAATGCCTATGGCATTTATGCGGATTCAACTACTTCAAAAATTGCAGAAAAACTAAAGAAAAGCGTGGCACCGGTTCAACCCATCAAAAGAGCTGAATACCTGAAAGAAATAAGCCGTGAACACCATCAGGGATTACTACTTTGCTGGAAAATAAAGAGTGGGTTATCCAAAAAAATCCCGGTTGAAAGAATAAAATCTTATGCAAATTGGTTTTATGACGCTTACCTCTCAATTCATTTTCAAATAGAAGAAGCATACATCTTCCCCATATTGGGCATGCAACATCCATTAATTATAAAAGCAATGGAGGAGCACCAGGCACTGAGAAACCTGTTTAAAGAAGAGACCGAACTGAAAAAGTCGCTGAAACAAATTATGGTTGATTTAGACAGCCATATAAGATTTGAAGAAAGAGTGCTCTTTAATCAAATTCAGGAAGTTGCTACGGCAGAACAGGCAGAACAAATGATTCTGCAACATAACAGCAAGCCTTTTGTTGAAAATAACAAGGATCTATTTTGGACCTGAGGGGTAACGCTGAATACCTTAATTTCGCGTTTTAATTATCGTTGATACCATGACCATCAGTTATAACTGGCTTTGCGAATATTTACCAGAAGCAATAGAACCTGCTCAATTATCTAAAATATTAACTTCCATTGGATTAGAAGTAGAAAGCCTTGAACGCTACGAAAAAGTGAAAGGGGGATTGCAAGGGGTTGTTATTGGAGAAGTTTTAACCTGTGAGCAACATCCCAATGCTGACAAGCTGAAATTAACTACCATCAATATTGGTACAGATACTCCTTTAAAAGTAGTATGCGGAGCATCGAATGTGGCAGCTGGTCAGAAAGTGGCTGTAGCAACCATTGGTGCTACCATCTATCCCATGAACGGTGAGCCAATGACCATGAAAGCTGCCAAAATAAGAGGGGAAGAAAGCCAGGGAATGATTTGTGCGGAAGATGAACTGGGACTGGGTTACAGTCATGACGGGATTATGGTTTTACCAGAAGAATGCGTTCCCGGCACTCCTGCCGCTGAATTCTTTAAACCTTATAGTGACTATATATTCGAAATTGGTTTAACCCCCAACCGAATGGATGCAATGAGTCATTTAGGCGTTGCCCGCGACGTGGCCGCCTATTTAACACATCACCAGAAAGAGACCCGTGTTAAACAACCCTACAGCAATGGGTTTAAAGCAGATAACCAGGAAGCTGTGGTAAAAGTTTCCATTGAAAACACAGCAGATTGTTTGCGTTATGCAGGTATCACTATAACAGGTGTTACCGTTGCACCATCCCCGGAATGGCTGGTGAATAAATTGACTGCTATTGGTGTAAGAAGTATTAATAATATCGTAGACGTTACAAATTATATATTGCACGAAACCGGACAACCGCTGCATGCATTTGACCTGAAAGCAGTTACCGGAAATGAAATCATCGTTAAAAACCAACCAACGGGTACAAAATTCATAACCCTGGACGATAAAGAAAGAAGCTTACATGCAGAGGATCTCATGATTTGCAGTGCTTCGGAAAGCATGTGCATTGCAGGTGTTTTCGGAGGGAGCAAAAGCGGTGTAACCAACGAAACCACTGCCATTTTCCTTGAAAGTGCCTGTTTCCACGCTACCTCTATCCGCAAGACTTCTATGCGTCATGGTTTAAGAACCGATGCGGCTACCCGTTTCGAAAAAGGAATTGATATATCCAATACCGTTAACGTACTAAAGCGTGCGGCTTTGTTAATTAAAGAAGTGGCAGGGGGATCTATTTCCTGTGATTTGATTGATATATATCCTGATCCAAAGCCAAGAACAACGGTTACGATTAAAAATCATTACCTGAAAAAACTAAGTGGTAAAAATTACCACGCAGATAAAGTAAAAAGAATTCTTACTGCATTGGGATTTGAGATTGCCAAGGAAAGCCTGGATGAGTTAATGGTGGAAGTGCCATACAGCAAACCGGATATCAGCATTCCCGCAGATATTGTTGAAGAAATATTGCGAATTGACGGTCTCGACAATGTTGAAATTCCAACCATGATCAGCATCAGTCCTTCCGTTGAAAAACTGGGTATTAAGGAAAACGTAAAAGAAAAAATTTCCGGTTTTCTGGTAGGAAAGGGATTCACTGAAATCCTTACCAACTCCATCACCAACAGTAAATATTTCGACGAAACGGTTACCGCGCATACAGTTCGGATGATGAATAATTTAAGTGCAGAGCTGGATGTACTGCGTCCTTCCATGCTGGAGAGCGGCCTTGAAACCATTGCCTATAACGTGAACCGTAAAAACAGCAATCTGCAAATGTTCGAATTTGGAAAGACCTATGCGGTAGACGGAGAAGGCTTTAAAGAAACGGAACACTTCTGCTTATTTGCAACAGGTAACCATATTGATCAGGGATGGAGAAACCAGGCAGCGCCGGTTGATTTTTACAGAATGAAAGGACTGGTAACTGCATTATTGTATTGGTGTGGATTAAGCAATATTTATTTTGAAGAGGCAACCGATGCATCATTGGTAAGCATTTTCGCCAACCAACAAAAGCTGGGAACATTACAAAGTGTTTCACCCGCTAAACTGAACCAGTTCGATTTAAAACAACCCGTCTATTTCATAGATCTGCCATTTGACACCCTGCTTTCTGCCATTCAGAAAATAAAAGTGGTGTACAAGGAAGTCAATAAATTCCCGCTTGTACAGAGAGATCTGGCCCTGGTAGTGAATAAACAAATTCGTTACGAACAGATTGAAAAAACCGTAAAGGATTTAAAGATTTCCAAGTTGAAACAGATGAATCTATTTGATGTATTTGAAAGCGAAAAATTAGGTGCCGATAAAAAATCAATGGCAGTTAATTTCGTGTTCTCAGATGACAGCAAAACCCTTACTGATGCAGAGATTGACAGTATGATGAATAAGCTCATCAAAGGTTTTGAAAAGGAAATCAATGCAGAAATCAGAAAATAAACCCTAATTTTCTATCATGTCTTTGCTCAACCAACATATTGCTGAACTACAGGAAAAGTTACAGACTTTACTGAAAGCCTATCGTCTGTTGGAGTTAGAGAATCAACGGCTGGAAAAAGAAGTGACAGATTTAAGGCAATTGCAGGTAAGCAATACCCATGCCCTATCGGCAATGGAACAAAAACTTTCTGCTGCCAGAATCACCAGCGGAAACTGGGACCCGCAGGAAAAACTTAAATTGCAAAAACAAATAGACAGCTACCTTAAGGAAATTGATAAATGCCTGGCGTTGCTGCACGCTTAACCCTATGTCTGAATTAATCCCTGTAAATATTGTTGTTGCCGACCGGACTTACCGCCTGAAAATTGAAGCGGAAGACGAGGAAATGGTTCGTAAAACCGCACAAACCATCAATGAAAAAATACTGGAATTCAGAACCAGTTTTGCAGGTAAAGACATGCAGGATTACCTGGCCATGGTTTTATTGTGGTTTACTACCGAACAAAAAGAACATTCACAGCTGGCCTTACTGGCAGATGAAACGGCCAAACAGGTAAAAGAAATGGTACAATCCATTGATAATGCACTGAAAGAGAACGGATAATTTAGCTTTCTATTCAAAAATCTCCTATCTTCTTGTTATCTTCGTAGCAAGTCATTTACTTATTATATTAAAATGAGATTTGATTGCATTAATAGAATTGTGAACGTTTTAAACCCTTGCCAAAGACATGGATCCTATAATTTATGTAATTATATCAGCGGTAGTAGCCCTAGTAGTGGGTATTATAGCGGGTAAATTTATTTTCGCCAAAGACACTAAAAAACAGATAGAAGAAGCCGAATTACAAGCCCAAACCATCTTAAAAGAAGCTGAACTAAGAGCTGAAACCATTAAAAAGGAGAAGCAATTAGAAGCCAAAGAACGTTTTGTACAGTTAAAATCGGAGCATGAGCGTGAAGTAAACGACCGCAACCGAAAAATCGGGGAAGTTGAAAACCGCATAAAGCAGAAAGAGATTTCCATCAACCAGAAAGAAGCGAGCATTGAGAAGCAGGTGAAGGAGAATGATGCCATTAAGGAAAACCTGAATCGTCAGATTGAGTTGGTTAACCAGAAACGCACTGAACTGGAGAAACACCAGGAAGAACATATTCGTCGCTTAGAAAAAGTAGCCGGATTAACCGCAGAAGATGCAAAAGCCCAGTTGATAGAGAGCCTGAAGCAGGAAGCTCATACGCAGGCTTTGGCCCTTCAGCAGGAAATTATTGAAGACGCCAAACAGAAGGCCAATAAGGAAGCCCGTAAGATTGTTATTCAATCTATTCAGCGTACAGCAGCTGAACAGACCATTGAAAATACCGTTACCGTATTTAACCTGGAAACCGATGAAATCAAGGGTCAGATCATTGGTAGAGAGGGTCGTAATATCCGCGCCATTGAAGCCGCTACCGGGGTTGATTTAATTGTGGACGATACGCCGGAAGCCATTATCCTCAGCAGTTTTGATCCACTTAGAAGAGAAATTGCCCGATTGAGTTTACAGCGTCTGGTATCCGATGGACGTATTCACCCGGCAAGAATTGAGGAAGTGGTTGAAAAGACCCGCCGCCAGCTGGAAGAGCAGGTAATGGAAATCGGGGAACGCACCGTAATTGAAATGGGTATCCATGGTTTGCACAAGGAATTAATTAGAATCGTAGGTAAAATGCGTTTCCGTTCTTCCTACGGCCAGAACCTGTTGATGCATAGCCGTGAAACAGCCAATTTATGTGGGATTATGGCTGCCGAACTGGGCATGAACCCCAAATTAGCCAAGAGAGCGGGCTTACTGCACGATATTGGTAAGGTTCCTGACGAAGAAACCGAACTAAGCCACGCGCTTTTAGGGGCTAAATTAGCCGAGAAATACGGGGAAAACCCGGCTGTGGTAAACGCGATTGGTGCGCACCACGACGAAATGGAAATGTTATACGTGATTTCTCCGATTGTTCAGGCCTGCGACGCCATCAGCGGTGCAAGACCCGGTGCCAGAAGGGAAATTATGCAGCAATACCTGCAAAGAATCAAGGATTTAGAGAACCTAGCCACTGCCTATCAGGGAGTAGAAAAAGCCTATGCAATTCAAGCTGGACGTGAGTTACGCGTGATTGTAGAAGCCGACAAAGTATCCGATGTAGACAGCGATAAGCTAAGCTTTGAAATTGCACAAAAAATTCAAACAGAAATGACCTATCCAGGTCAGATTAAGGTAACCGTAATCAGGGAAAAAAGAGCCGTAAACGTAGCCAGATAGAAATTTCTGGAAAATTTGCGTTTTTTAAAATATTCCCATTACCTTTGCCGTCCGATAAAAAATAATGTTATGCAGGCAGCAGTACAGTTTGTTCACGAACAATTAACCGCTAAGAAAGAGTTACCTAGCTTTAAAGCTGGAGATAATGTAACCGTAAACTATAAGATTGTAGAAGGTGGAAAAGAGCGTATCCAGTCTTTCCGCGGAGATGTTATTAAATTACAAGGTGTAGGAGCTACTGCTTCATTTACCGTTCGTAAAATCTCTGATGGTGTTGGCGTTGAGCGTTTATTCCCAATGTCGTCTCCAAACATTGATTCTGTAGTATTGAACAAGAAAGGTAAAGTACGTCGTGCTAAACTTTTCTACCTACGTGAAAGAAGCGGTAAGAGCGCACGTATTAAAGAAAAACGTTTTTAGTTTTCTAATAAATTGCTTAAAAAAGCGCCCCGATATATCGGAGCGCTTTTTTTATTGGCTGAAACGTATACATTTGTCTTAACTTTACAGCAATAAAAAATATACTATGGGAAGTTTAGGTTTTCAGGAATTACTCATCATTGGTGTTGTAATCCTAGTAATGTTTGGCGGAAGAAAAATTCCTGAATTCATGAGAGGTCTTGGAAAAGGAATTCGTGAGTTTAATGATGCCAAGAACAACGTGAAAAAAGAATTGGAAGAAGGCATTAAAGAAAAAGATAGTACTACAGCATAATGTTTGATTATACTTCAATCAAAGCATTTCATACAGCATTGCAAAACGGCCAAACCACCTGTGTGGAGGCCGTTCTTTTTTATAGCAAGGCCATCCGGGAGCAGGCGCATTTAAATGCCTTCCTGGAAGTGTATGAAACGGAGGCGCTGGAAAGAGCAAAGGCCCTGGATGCTGCAGCAGTTTCCGGCAAACTTACCGGCCCCTTGCATGGGGTTGTAGTAGGATTAAAAGACGTAATAGCTCATAAGAGCCATACCCTTACCGCCAGCTCTAATATGCTGGGCAATTTTGAATCGGTTTACAACGCAACCGCAACACAAAAATTACTGGATGCAGGCGCCATTATTATTGGTCGCCAGAACTGTGATGAATTTGCCATGGGTAGCAGCAACGAAAACTCAGCTTTTGGCCCTGTATTGAATGCAGCAGATAACACCCGGGTTTCCGGAGGTTCATCGGGGGGATCAGCAGTTGCCGTTCAGGCAGGTCTCTGCATGGTTAGCCTGGGCAGTGATACCGGCGGATCGGTTAGACAGCCGGCAGACTTTTGTGGCATCATCGGCTTAAAACCCAGCTATGGCAGGATATCCCGCTATGGGTTAATTGCTTATGCATCCTCCTTTGATCAGATTGGTATTTTTTCTAAAAGCCTGGAAGATGCCGCCTTGGTTCTGGAAATAATTGCAGGGCCTGATGAATATGATAGCACGGTTTCACAGGAAGAGGTGAATGCCTATACTGAAGCAATTTTAAATACGACCAGTCATTCTGCAAAGAACAACCAGACACAGGAGCCGGCTGAAGAAAAGATGGCTGAAACAGTGAAGCAATTCAAACTGGCTTATTTTAAAGAAGCCCTGGAGCATCCCTCTTTAGATAAAAATATTCAGGCACAAACCCTGGCTTATTTTGAAAAGCTGAAGCAGGAAGGACATACTGTAACCGCAATTGATTTCAGCCTTCTGGAATATGTGGTTCCCACTTATTATGTATTAACCACTGCAGAAGCTTCCAGTAATTTGTCAAGATACGACGGTGTTCGATACGGACACAGAACTACAAAATCAAACATTGATTTAACGGAAATGTACAAGGCTTCCCGTTCGGAAGGATTTGGCGAAGAAGTGAAAAGGAGAATTTTACTCGGCACATTTGTATTAAGTGAAGGATTTTATGATGCATATTTTACCAAGGCACAGCAGGTAAGGCAATTGTTGAAACAACAGACAGACAGCATCTTTCAGGAATTTGATGCCATCCTCTCTCCTACTGTTCCTTCACCTGCATTTAAAATTGGAGAGAAAACCAATGATCCCATTGAAATGTTTCTGGGAGATATCTATACCGTATATGCCAACCTGGTGGGAATACCGGCCATCTCTTTGCCCTTGTTTACCCATACCAATGGTATGCCTTTTGGTTTACAGGTGATGACGCGTTCTTTTAATGAAATGGGTCTTATACAATTGAGTGCCCGATTGATGGAGCTTAAGTCATGAGAAACAACAGTTATCATCCAGTTATAACAAAACCTATTTCAAAGTATAGGCCTACAGGAAATGCTTTGTTGTTTCTGAGATTTTCGCTACTCTTTTTTTTTGCTGCTTTTTTTACTTCAGCATTACTGGCTCAGAAGGACAGTACAACAGATAAGTTTGGGTTCAAATCACTTTTTAAAACACGCTTTGATCCCAGCAAGCCTTATGCCGTACAACTCAATCCCAGAGCGGTTTCCTTTGTACAGGAATACATGAAAAAACACAGCAAGTCTTTAGAAAAAATGAAACTCTGGGGCAAGCCTTATTTTGATTTATACGAAGGGGTACTTACGCAATATGGTATTCCAAAGGAAATGAAATACCTAAGTGTAATTGAAAGCAATTTAGGTGCAGGGGTTGTTTCCTGGGCCGGAGCAGCAGGACCCTGGCAGATCATGGATTTTGAAGCTAAAAGATTTGGGTTGAGTGTGCGCAATCCGGATGAGCGAATGGATTACAATAAGAGTACCCATGTAGCTGCTAAAATTATGCGGGAACTCTATGCAGAATTCAAAGACTGGCTACTGGTGGTTGCCGGATACAACGGAGGTGCCGGAAGAGTTAAACAGGCCATCCGAAAAACTGGCAGCCGCGATTTCTGGCAATTACAATATCACTTGCCCGAGGAAACCAGAAATCACGTGAAAAAATTTATAGCCACCCACTATGTAATGGAAGGCAGTGGTGGCTGGACTACCATGACTGCAGCAGAAACTAAGGTTCACCAGGAAAATATAATGCTTCATGGAGATACCCGTCAGTTAAGCGCTGAAGAAATTAATAACAGCGCAGAACTGGAAGTTGCAGGAAGATATCAGGCATTGATTATTGCCAATGAACTGAATCTGGACATTCAGCAATTCAACCGCTGGAATCCTGGCTTTGAGAAAGCACTGGCTTCAGGTAAAACGTATCAGATGCGTTTACCTAAGGAAAAAGTAGCTGCATTTGAAGCAAAAAAACAAGCATTACTGGCAGCTTCGCTAAGAGCACTACTACTATCATACTAAGAATTGATGCCAGCAAATTAAATAGTGGCTGAACTCCTTTAATTCACCGCCTTGTCGGCGCAACAACTGCTGGCAAAAGCTTCCGGCTTGGCTTTGAAGGCAAATCCCATTCCCAGAATATAGCCCATGGCTTCGCGCAAAGCATCGTTGCTTTTAAACATGGGATTGGTATTGATGTCGGCATGCACTTCCATTTCAATATGATACTCAATAAACAAATGGCAGAGCTCATAGGCAATTTCAATGCTCTTGGCCACTTCAGTCAGCATCCTTTCTTTTAAATGAAATTTTTGCTTGGTCTTTTCATTGTGGATGTACATAAAGCCACCACTGTGTTCTCTTAAAAAAACAATGACGGTGGCAAACTCGGTATCATCCCCTTTAACCTGGCTGTCGGTGCCAATACAAACTTTGAGTTTGGTGCCATTTTCGGTTTCCCTTTTAATGGCTTCTTCTACTGCCTCTTTAATGGGCAGGTGGATGTTTTCTCCATTGAATTTTCTCCAATGCATAAAATAGGGTTTTCTGAAGTTACCAAGGAAAACCGCTTATCCAGCCAATTCTGCATGAACTTATTATTAACAGTGGTGGATAAAGCCCCATACAATAACTTTGCCCCATCATGAAATTACTCCTACAATATTTAAAGCCCTATAAATGGTTAATTGCTTTAGCGCTCTTGCTGGCAGCTATTAACCAGAGTTTCAGCATGTTAGATCCTTACTTCTTTGGAAAGTTACTAGACCAGTATGGCATGCATCCTTTGCAAACAGGATACTTTAATGAACAGAAACAATTCATTCCTACCGGAACCAGAACAGAAGCAGAATTTATCTGGGGGGTACTGGGATTTTTAGCCATTCTGATTAGTGTGGCCATGGTCTCCAGAATTGCCAAAGCATTTCAGGATTATTGCAGCAATGTAATTGTGCAAAAATTTGGGGCAAAGATTTTTACAGATGGATTAAAGCATTCCATGCAATTACCTTATCAGGAATTCGAAGACCAGCGAAGTGGGGAAACACTTTCCATTCTATCAAAAGTAAGAACCGACACAGAACGTTTCATCATTGCATTTATCAATGTACTCTTCAGCATACTGGTAGGAATTGTTTTTATTTCTGTTTACTCATTTCGTTTACATTGGAGCATCATGCCTATTTATGCAGTTGGCATTGTAATGCTGTCTTTGCTTACCAGTTTTTTAAGCAAACGAATCAAAGCCATTCAGAAAGACATTGTAAAGGAGACCACAACGCTGGCAGGTACCACTACAGAAAGTTTACGCAATATTGAGCTGGTAAAAAGCCTGGGCTTAACAGAACAGGAAATAGGCCGATTGAATAAAAATACTTACAAGATTCTGGGATTGGAATTACGAAAAGTAAAAAGCATTCGTTCGCTGAGTTTTGTGCAAGGGACATTTGTAAACCTCCTGAGGCAGGTAATCATGTTTACCCTTTTGTGGTTGGTATTCCAGGGGAAATTGACTGCAGGGGAAGTCATGACCCTGACATTTTATTCATTTTTCATTTTCGGGCCTTTACAGGAAATAGGAAATATTATCCTTAGTTATCGCGAAGCGGAAGCGTCTTTAAATAATTTTCATACCCTGATGCAAAAGCCATCAGAACCCAGACCTGCGAATCCAACACCTATTGGAGACATTAGCGACCTTGCCTTTCATGATATCCGATTTAAACATCAGTCGGCACAGTTCAGTGCACTGGATGGTATTTCCTTTGATGTTAAAAAAGGAGAAACCATTGCCTTTGTTGGGCCTTCCGGTGCAGGTAAAAGCACTTTGGTAAAACTGTTGGTAGGATTGTATCATACCCAGGAAGGAAAAGTAACTTATAATGGAGTAGACGGTCATGCGATAGATATGGAAGAGCTCCGTAACCAGATTGGTTTTGTAACACAGGATACCCAATTATTTGCCGGCACCATCAAGGAAAACTTATTGTTTGTGGCACCCGGGGCGGATGATGCCGCTGTAATTGCTGCCCTGGAAAAAGCCAGTTGTGCTCCGCTCCTGGCCAAAGCCCAGCATGGGATTGATTCTATGATTGGCGAAGGAGGACTGAAGTTAAGCGGTGGAGAAAAACAACGTTTGTCCATTGCACGTGCCCTGATCAGACAACCTAAATTGCTCATTTTTGATGAAGCTACTTCAGCACTGGATAGTATTACGGAAGAAGAAATCACCAATACCATCCGCAGCATTTCTGCAATGAAAGAGCAGATTACCATCATGATTGCCCATCGACTAAGCACCATTATGCACGCCGACCGTATTTATGTACTGGAAAAGGGTAAAGTGGTGGAAACAGGAAGTCATGCTGAGCTTTTAACTGAGAAAGGTTTGTATTATGCCATGTGGAGACAGCAAATTGGGGAAAGGAAATGATCAAAGCATTATTACTGGAAGATGAACCCACTATTGCCAATCAGATAGCCAGCTTTCTGAAGGCCAAATATATATCCTGTGATATTGTATATGATGGTGAAATATTTCTAAAATTCAGCAAGAATAATCCCTACGATATTTACCTGCTCGACATTAATGTCCCTAAAATAAATGGACTGGATATCTGTAGAACCATTCGGGAAACTAATAAAGAAACGCCCATACTAATGCTTACCGCATTGGGAGAAATTGAAGATAAAACTACAGCGTTTCAATTGGGAGCAGATGATTATTTGGTTAAGCCATTTTTACTGGAAGAGCTGGTACTTAGAATTGAAGCCTTAATCAGAAGAAAACAAATACCCCAATTCAATTCAAAACGACTCGAGATTGGAGACCTTACAATAGATATAGATAACAAGCAGGTATGGAGGGCAAACCATGAAATAAAACTTACACCAAAAGAATTTAAACTCCTGACTATTTTAGCTAATGCACATGGACGTGTATTATCCAAACAACAAATTGCTGAAACCCTATGGGATTATCATATAGAATCCAATGAGAATACCATTGAAGTCTATATTAATTTTTTGCGGAATAAAATTGATAAATTGTATTCAGAAAAGTTAATACATACCAAAGTAGGCTTCGGTTATTATCTCAAACAAGAATGACCATTAAACATAAAATAACGCTTTATTCAAGCCTTTTCTTTTCAGGTTTCTATGCGCTGATTGCCCTTTTTATTGTACTAAGTTTTGCAGAGTTCAGAGAAGAAGAATTCAAGGAAAGATTAAATGAAAAAGCATTAACTACTATTCGTCTGTTACTAGATGTTAAAGAGCTGGACAATGATTTGCTGAAAATTATTGATCAGAACTCTATTCATCAGTTATACGATGAAAAGACACTGGTATTTGATGATCAATTCAATTTGATATACAGTAGTCTTGATGACACTAGAATTAACTGGACAACCAATGATTTGGAAATTTTAAAGGCAAAAGAATCTTTCTTTAAAAAAGATGGAGAAAATGAGATTTATGGAATTAAACACTTGAATAACGGGAAACAATTTTATGCAATTGTTTCTGCAAATGATAATTATGGAAAAAGCAAACTTCGATACTTAACAACCATTGTAATCATTACTTTTTTAGTGTTTCTATTGGCTACATGGCTCTTTACTTTCACATTAATTAAAAAACAGCTAAAGCCACTTGACGAGTTTCATGAAAACATCAGCCAAATCAACGATTTGCATATTGAGCGGCAATTAGCAACCAAAGAAAACAGCAAAAACGAAATTGATTTATTAAGTATTGAGTTCAATCAAATGATGAGCCGGATTACAGAAGTATATAATCTTCAGAAAGACTTTACGGCTCATGTTTCTCATGAATTACGAACACCCCTTTTAAAATTATCTGCACAGGTCGAAAACCAGTTACTGCAACAGAAAGGCGAGCACAATGACTTCCTTACTAATATGATGCAGGATATTGCTCAGTTGAATGAATTAATCAACTCGCTCTTACTGCTGACTAAAAACAATCAAACTAAACCACGTGAATACGAACCAATAAGGATAGATGAGGTTTTGTATACAGCTTTTGAAAAAATCACCCATGATTTTAAAGACATTAGCATTGATTTTAGTATTTCAGAATCTGTAGCAGAAACTCCTGATATACTTGAAGTAAAAGCCAGCTCTAATCTGCTGGAAATTGCCTTTAACAATCTGATAAAGAATGCCTATTTATACAGTGACAATAAAAAAGTTCAGATTAAAATATGTAAGGAAAACAACAATCTGGTACTGAGCATTCAAAATACGGGAAGCAGGATAGCAGACAAGGCTGAAGATATTTTATTTAAACCCTTCAAAAGAGGAGAAAATGCCACAGAATCAAAGGGTTTAGGTATTGGTTTAACCATCGTAAAACGCATACTAAACAATTTTCAATTCTCCATTGAATACAGCTTTAGTAATCATTCACATCAGTTCTTAATTAAATTTTAACTTTCTTAAGGCGGCTTTAAGGTATTCTTTAAGGCGATTTAAAGACCAGGATCCAAGCTTTGTAGTGCCAAATAACACTACTATGGCCAGAACATTGGTACCCCTTTTTATGTTTTTCTTCTTTGGTGCAAACGCACAAACAGCATTGTCTATTAAAGATTGCGAAAATCTATTTCAAAAGAACAATCTTCAATTATTAAGTGAACAATACAATATAGCGGGAAGTAAGGCGGCTGTAATACAAGCCAGAATTTGGGAACAACCTTATGTTTCCGGAGAAATTAATTTCTATAATCCAAACAATAAACAAGTATTCGACATTGGTAAGAAAGGACAGAAAGCCCTAGCAATTCAACAATTGATCTACATGGGTGGAAAGAAGAAATCTGAAATTGAGTTTGCACAATCTAATGTGCAACTGGCTGAATTACAATACGAAGAATTATTACGCAATCTTTCCTATCAGTTAAAGTCAAGTTTCTATGAAGTCTATTTTGGTCAATTGAAAATAAAACAACTAGAAAAACAAATTACGCAACTGGATGAATTAATTAAAGCTTATGCAGTTCAGGCAAATAAAGGGAATGTAGCCTTAAAAGAAGTAGTTAGGCTGGAGTCACTTGCGCTATCACTTAGAAATGATATTAATGATATTCAGAAAACAGTTTTT
Source organism: uncultured Sediminibacterium sp. (assembly GCA_937907555.1). Classification (GTDB taxonomy): domain Bacteria; phylum Bacteroidota; class Bacteroidia; order Chitinophagales; family Chitinophagaceae; genus Sediminibacterium. The sequence continues at coordinate 9,704 of CALEST010000394.1, read as the reverse complement.
TCCTTTCAGGAAAACCTGCAGATACTAACTAACACCAATGAAAATATCATTGCCATTGGAAATGAATCAACCTTAAATCAGCAAATGCTGGTGCCTTCCATTTTTACCCTGTCTCAATTACAGGAAAAAGCAATAGAAAAGAATCCTAACTATTTAAAAGCAACTAAGCAAAAAGAGCAGGATGAAATTAATCTCAGATGGCAGAAAGCCATTGCTAAACCTGATCTTACTCTTGGCGGAACATATGACCAAAGTGGCGGTGCTTTCAGCAATCAGGTTACGTTGACATTTGGAATGAGTTTGCCCTTTAAAAATAAGAACAGAGGTAATATAAGGATGGCTGAGTCTATGTTAAGTAAGTCTTCAGTAGAAATTGATCAGGCTAGGACCAGCTTATCAGCGCAACTGGCTACAGCATATAAAACTTTGAATTACCAACAAAGTCAATTGTCTATAAGTATGCAGTCGATGGGAGACTTTGAAACGGTATATGAAGGTGTAATTCAGAATTTCCAAAAGAGAAATATTTCGCTGATTGAATTTACGGATTTTATTGAGAGTTATAATCAAAGTATTCTCTACATCAATGAAATTAAAAAGCAGATTGTTTTAAGTAAAGAAACCATTAATTATATAGCTAATGAAAACATATTTTAATTCAAAAACCTTCCTGGTCTTCATTCTGACTCCACTGTTCATATTGTCGGCCTGTCATGAAACAACAGTGAAATCAGCAGAAAAAGAGTCGTTTGTGATGAGCAATAAAATGCTTTCAAGCACAGAGACTGCCAAAGCAATTTTTACCAATACCAGAAATCAATTGAACTTTTATGGTAAAATAACGGCCGACAATAACAAACTGATTGAGGTGTTTCCAGTTGTAGGGGGCAATGTAACCAGAGTGAATGTAGGACTTGGTGATTATGTTGAAAAAGGCCAACTGCTGGCAACTATTAGAAGCACAGAAGTGGCCAGCATTGAAAAAGATTTACTCGACGCAAAGAATGATTTGCTGGTTGCTCAAAACCGGTACAAGGTAGCTAAGGAATTATACGAGGGCAAGCTCAATACTGAGAGAGAAATCATAGAAGCAAAGAATGAGGTAGACAAAGCCAGCTCACAATTAAACAGGATTAAAGAGACTTATCAAATTTACAATATCAAACTTGGCGCTATCTACGAGGTAAGAGCACCTATATCTGGTTTTGTGATTCAAAAGAATATAAATGAAGGCATGTTACTGAGGAGCGACAAGACCGACAACATCTTCGACATAGCTCAAATTGATGATGTATGGGCAATGGCCAATATTAATGAAAGTGATATCAGTCAGGTAAAGCTGGGAGTAGACGCAGAAATCTCTACGCTTTCCTACCCGGATAAAAAGTTTTTTGGAAAAGTAGATAAGATATACAATATCATTGACCCAGAGACAAAAGCAATGAAAGCCCGTGTAAAATTAAAGAATGAAGGCTTCCTGCTAAAACCGGAAATGCGAGCTACCATCCAGTTATCGTATACAGAAGATCAAAAAATGATTGCCATCCCATCTGCTGCTATTGTATTTGATAAGAGCAAAACTTTCGTAATGATTTTCCACAGTAGAACAAATATTGAAACGAGAGAAGTGAGCATTTATCGTCAAATTGGAGACACCACCTATATAGCTTCAGGATTAAAGGAGGGAGAGACTGTTATGACTACTAATCAGCTTCTGGTTTATGACGCGTTAAATGATTAAAAGATGAACAAACTAATTAAAAATATTATTGCTTTTTCTTTAAAGAATAAAGCATTCACTTTCTTCTGGGTCGGCTTGTTTGTTATTTCAGGCGTGATTGCATTCAAAACAATGCCTATTGAAGCATTTCCTGATGTAACGAATACACAAATCATTATTGTAACGGAATGGAATGGAAGAAGTGCAGAGGAAATTGAAAGATTTGTAACGACTCCGATAGAAATTTCCATGAACTCTGTTCAAAAGAAAACAAGTGTCAGGAGCATTACCATGTTTGGTTTATCGGTAATAAAAATCATTTTCGAAGATGGCGTTGATGATTTTTATGCCCGTCAACAAGTCAATAATTTATTACGCAATGTGTCTTTACCGGAAGAAGTTGTTCCTGATGTTCAACCGCCATATGGACCTACAGGTGAAGTATTCCGATATACTTTAAAAAGTAGAAAAAGGGATTCCAGAGATTTGTTAACCATTCAGAACTGGATAATTGACAGACAGCTCAGAGCTGTACAAGGTGTTGCAGATGTAGTTGCATTTGGTGGACAGGAAAAAACATATGAAGTTAGTGTAGACCCGAACCGACTATCAAAATACGATGTTACCCCATTGGAAGTGTTTGAAGCAGTTAATAAAGGAAACCTGAATGTGGGTGGCGATGTGATTGAAAAAAATAAACAGGCATATGTTGTAAGAGGCGTGGGATTATTAAGCTCTATTGAGGACATTGAAAATATTATTGTAAAAGAAGCAGGAGACAATCCTATACTGGTAAAAAACCTGGCAGATGTAACAGAATCATCCATGCCGAGGGTTGGACAGGTAGGGTTGAATAACCAGGATGATGTTGTAGAAGGCATTGTGGTAATGAGAAAGGGGGAAAATCCAAAGGAAGTACTGGGAAGAATCAAAGAGAAAATAGCAGACCTGAACAATCGAATCCTACCGGATGATGTAAAAATGGAAACATTTTACGATCGCGACAATCTAATGAATTATACAACCAACACCGTTATGCACAATATGGTGGAAGGAATCATTTTTGTTACAGTGATTGTATTCCTATTTATGGCGGACTGGAGAACAACCGTTACAGTATCTATCATTATTCCATTGTCACTGCTATTTGCTTTTCTCTGTTTAAAATTAAAAGGCATGAGCGCCAATCTGCTCTCTTTGGGGGCGGTTGATTTTGGTATTATCATAGATGGTGCTGTTGTGATGGTTGAAGGTGTATTTGTTGCTTTAGATCATATTGCTATGAAAAGAGGCATGAATGTGTACAATAAATTAGCAATAGGCAGTGTTATAAAGAAAACAGGAACTGATCTGGGCAAAGCCATTTTCTTTTCTAAATTAATAATCATCACTGCACTTTTGCCCATTTTTGCCTTCCAGAAAGTGGAGGGAAAAATGTTCTCTCCATTGGCCTATACGCTGGGATTTGCATTGTTGGGTGCGCTTTTATTTACATTAACCTTGGTTCCCGTTCTATGCCATATTTTATTGAATAAAAATGTAAAGGAAAAACACAATCCTTTTTTGAATTTCTGGAACAAATGGGTTGAAAAGGGCTTTAACTGGACCTTTTCACACAAGAAAAAATCGTTGATAGCAGCATTTACGCTATTGGGACTCACTTTATTCTCAACACGTTTTCTAGGCACAGAATTCTTACCGCAACTAAATGAAGGGGCATTGTGGGTAGAGGCAAAATTCCCAATGAGTCAGAGCCTTTCTGAAACGGTTGAAAGAACGGCCGTATTAAGAAAAGAATTACAAAAATTCTCAGAAGTAAATGGTGTATTAAGCCAGGTAGGCCGGAGCAACGATGGAACAGATCCCAGTGGATTTTACTACGTTCAGATGCAAGTGAATTTAAAACCCAAAGAAGAATGGAAACACAAGAGATCCATGGACGACCTGGTCCGCGAAATGGACGATAGCCTGAGTAAATTTCAGGGAGTAGGATACAACTATTCTCAACCAATCATTGATAATGTGGCTGAAAGTGTAGCTGGAATAAATGCTTCCAATGCCGTTAAAATTTATGGAGATGACCTTGATGAGCTGGACAGAATTGCCAATAAAGTAATTGCGCAAATAGAGCATGTGCCTGGTATTAAAGATGTAGGTATTCTGAGAAATGTAGGACAACCTGAAATTAGTGTAATACTAAACAGGGAAAGAATGGCGGCTTATGGAGTGCAGCTTTCTGATGCACAGGCTGTATTGGAAATGGCTTTTGGCGGTAAAACTGCTACGCAGAAATATGAGGGAGAGAAAAAATTCGATGTTAGAATTCGTTATAACAAAGAATACAGAAAAGATGAGACAGATCTTTCTAATTTAAAAGTACCTACTATTGACGGATCAAAAATTCCACTTAAGGAAATTGCAAGTATTCAAAAAATTACAGGGCCTGCATTTATTTACAGGGACAATACCAAAAGATTTATTGGGGTAAAGTTTTCTGTAAGAGATCGTGACCTGGGAAGCACAATTGCAGAAGCACAAAAAAATGTAACAAAGAATATAAGCTTGCCAACTGGCTATTCCATTGGATGGACAGGTGAATTTGAAAACCAGGTAAGGGCAACGGGTACCTTGGCTCAAATGATTCCCATAAGCCTGATTGGTATTTTCGTCTTACTATTTATCATGTTCGGAAATATCAAAGATTCCTTACTGGTTCTTACGAATGTGCCATTTGCCATTATCGGGGGGATTATAGCCCTCCATTTAACAGGCATCAATTTTGGAATTTCAGGCGGGGTAGGATTTATTGCCCTTTTTGGAATTTGTATACAAAATGGGGTAATTCTCATTAGCGAGTTCCACCAGAACATGAAAAACAAGATGGACCTGGTAACCGCCATCAAGGAAGGAGTGAAAATCAGAACCCGGCCAGTGGTAATGACTGCGCTGATGGCATCCACCGGATTATTGCCTGCTGCTATCAGCACAGGCATTGGTTCAGAAAGTCAGAAGCCCCTGGCAGTGGTAATCATTGGAGGATTGGTAACTGCCACTGTTTTAACCCTTTTTATCTTCCCAATCATTTTCTGGTTCTTTAACCGAAATAAAAAAAACCAGCCGCTTTGATTATTAATTCCCCCTTTTTTAAAAGATATTATAAAGAAAAGCTATATCTCTGATGTGGTAGAAATAGACAACCCTTACGCTGATAAGGAAAACTATGAGATGGTAAGCTCCCTTGGATTGAGGATTCTAAAAATGGATTCCAGTACTTATTTGCATTTCAATGGTAGCGGTCTGCTGTATAAACTTGAAAATACAACGGACAGTATCTTACTATTTAGAAGATTAGACAAGACCAATAACTTCAAATACAATATCAATGCCTTTTTATTCACCCATGAAGGAAGGGTTTTCAATTTGGGGGGATATGGATTCTGGAGAACCACTGGTACCCTCCGATCTTTCAATGAGAAAAAACAAAGAATGGGATGTGGTCCCCACCAATGAAGAAATACATATCCCAATTAAATCAAGCCTATCCAGTTATTATCCTAAAGAATCCAAAATTTTCATTCCATTTCAGCTAAAAGAAATGACGGTATAAAAGAAAATAAAAAGGAATTATCACAAGACCGACAGGTTTACATGTTGAACCTGAAAACCAATGATTGGCAAAAACTGGGGGAAACGGATCCTGAATTGGTAAAATTATTCAATGAAACACCCTGGCAACTTGCAACAGAAAACGGATTACTTTTTTCTCATAAAAACATGGTTTATAACCTTAGGTATTTATCGAATGAAGTTTATATATACAAAAAGTGTAGCTCTTTGTCTCAAACACTTGAAAGAATATATTATGACCACTACAAATATTATGTAAACGGTACAATGTATTACATGAATAAAAAAACAGGTGAATATGATTCCCTGAGTATTCCATTAAATGAATTTGTAAAGTCTGACATACAAATCTGGAGGAATAATAGCACTGTATATATGTATGCAATCATATCTGTTATTATTGCATTTTACTTCTTCAGAAAACTTAAGCAAAAACAACATTCAGAAGCTGCAAAAATCAGTGCAGCCATAGTTACAACAAACGGTCATCAAATTAAATCAAATGGTCACCCCCAGATGACTCCAGTTATTCGATTCAGCGATACAGAAAAACAATTACTTCATTTAATATTGGAAAAGAGCAAACTAAACACAACAACAACCATAACAGAAATCAATTATGTCTTAGGTATAAAAGACAAAAACATCAGTTTACAGAAAAAAGTCAGAAGCGATGTAATGAATAGTATTAATGAAAAGTTTAGCTTTCTTTATCCAAATCATAACCCAATAATTGAAAATAAACGAAGTCAGGAAGACAAACGCTATTTTGAATATTACATTAATGAACAAAGTTTCAGCATATTAGATACTATATTAACCGAAAATATTTAGTGTCAGTCTTTTTCGAATTTGCTTTTAATGTATTCTAAAACAGTAGGATCTTCTAATCCCTCCATATCACTAAGTTCCAACTCAAGGGCTCTGGTACTCAATTGAATTTCCCAAAAAGAAATGGCAAGAGATGCAGAAAAACTGAGTAAGCTAAAGGCAAATACCCAATGGCTCATCATCATCCATTCAATATAAATAAAATACATACAGATGATGCAGCTTAGAAATGCCATTACACCCAATGCCTGCATTTGCTTGATTAACTTAATTCTGAATCTGAGATTTTTAATTTGGCCATGAACAATGGCTTTATTCTCAGTCTGTTCAAATTTGTCATGTAAACTTCTAACACGATTTGCTAATGCAAGAAATCGATTTGTATAAGCCAGCATGATTAAGCTAATTGCAGGAAATAACAATGCCGGGGTATTAATACTAATGTCCATAATAAACAATTTACGCATTTTCTGTATAAACTATATACAATGCACTCAAGTTCTGTTAGGGTTATTTTGAAACAAAAACGCACCCCAATTGGGGTGCATTACTTCTAAATCAAAACAAACCAAATGAAACTACTTGAGTTTCCATTCTAAAGGAACATTTAATCGGAGGGTAAAATTTCTTCCCATATTAAATACACCCATTCTACCTGTAACTAAGTTTTCTGCTGTGTATTTCAATCTGCTCAAATGATTTTGATAGGCCACATCGGCAATATTATTGGCTGCTGCATGTATGGTAAATAAGGTTCTTCCCTTGCTTTGTACATCTGCTCCTATTCCAAAATTCAAAAGACTGAATCCGGGTGTTGCAGTTTCTGTATTGTAAGCTGAGAAAATATTGTTCTGAGCAAATACTCTGTCTAACTCAAGCTTCACATAAAAATTCCGCAAAGATCCATTGGCAGCTTTGGCAAAATCTCCTCTTAGTTCAGTAGTCCATCTTGCCGGCGGAATAAAAGGCAATCTATTAACTCCTTCAAAGCTTTCATTGAATCTTCCTGCAACTACCGAAAAACTACTGGCCAGGTGCAACCAATCCAATGGATGCGGATGAATATCGATCTTAGACTCAAATCCATACAAACGGGCGGCACTTTGTCTGAATCTGAATGCCATCAGATCTTCCCCGTCCTTATTTACCAATGAATCTCCACCAAACACGCTACTCAACTTAGAATAGAAAATATAATTACTAATACTATTATAGAATGCGCTTACTTGAAAACTGAAATGTTGTGTTCTTACTTCTATTCCTGCATCTGCCTGAATGGAGGTTTCATTTTTCAAATTCTGGTCTCCATATTCGTATCGGTTGGTTCCTTCGTGAGAGCCATTACTTGCCAATTCAGTTACAGAAGGTGCTCTGTATCCTCTGGATAAATTTGCTTTCAGGGTAATATTGTCAGAAGCCTGATAACTTAATCCCACAGAACCACTCATGTTACTGAAGTTTCTGTTAAAGGTTTCAAACTTTACTTCTGTACCTTCCATGTAACCATCACTGTTTAGCTTTCTGTAATCAGCTCTTATTCCCCCACTTAATGTTAGCTTGTCATTGAAGGTTTTACGAGTATATAAAAAAGCACCTGCATCAAATAAGCGATATTCAGGAATTAGTAACTCTTCTGCTTTATTCTGGTTCTGCTGCTGCATACCATTAATACCAATACTGGTCTTCCAGCCGTTTGATTCAGCAAAATGGTATTGCACATTATAGTTAACTGTTCTTAAATCAAAATACAATTCAGGAACGCCAGGCGCTTCAGGATCACCAAATTCTTTTCTTTGATTTCGCTGAAAACCTACATTCAATTGTAATCTTCCGGAACCCCAGGCAATATTGTTATCCAATGCAATTTTAAAATGGTTAATGCCTTGTGACGGTGCTTGTGCTTTTCTGTCTTTTAAATCTGCTTCTGTTGCAATTCTTTCCAATGCAGATCCTGCAAACATTACAAATTTGCCTGTTGCATCATCTCTATCTCCTTCTATCATTCCGAAATTCTGATTAAAGTTGCTGATCAATAAATGGCTGTAACCCCATTTTTTGTTCACCCCAATATATCCACCGAAATTTCTTTCATTAAACTGGCTACCCAAGACACGGCCATCATATTTATTTTGATAAGCATGTGCATTTTTAAATGAGCCGTATAGATTCCAGTTCAATCCACTCAGTGTATGACCAGACCAGTTCAGGTGATTGCTGATTAATCCATTGTTGCTGTTGGTAGCCACATTATAATTGGCTTTCATAACACCTCGCTCTACTGGTACATTTGAAATAATATTAACGACGCCGCCCATACCATCACTACCATACAACAAGGACGCTGGCCCTTTTAAAATTTCTACTCTTTGCACGCTGGCTTCGTCAATCTCAATTCCGTGCTCATCTCCCCATTGCTGTCCTTCCTGACGTACCCCGTCATTGATGGTGATTACTCTATTATAGCCCAAGCCTCTTATGATAGGCTTACTTACTGCGGGTCCCGTGCTTAAAGAAGCTACACCCGGAACAATCCTGCTTAATGCATCAATTATATTGGTTCCATTACTGCGTTGCAGATCTGTTTTCTTTACTACAGCAATTGCCTGTGGGTTCTGACTTAAACGAATGGCAGATGCAACACCTGTTACGGTTACAGCTTCATGTTCCACCACAGATGGTTTTAAAGCAATATTGATTTCCTGTGTTTTATCTACACGAATTGATTTCAAAAATGCACTGTAACCCATATAACTTACTTCCAGTAAATAGGTTCCCGATGGGATTTCTGCTGTCTGATATAAACCATCTGCCCCTGTAATTGTCCCCGTTCTTAATTCGTGTAAATAAACGGTTGCACCAACCAAGGGCTTTCCGCTTTCAGCATCTGTTACTCTACCTTTAACTGAACCATTTGCAAAAGCGGCAGCTGTAATCCAACCGCACAAAAACAAACTCAATACCAATGACTTCATAATTTAATTTTTTGCTACTCTGTTGCAAATATAATGGAGTCAACGATATTTTTACATCATTGTTGCATTTTTTTTCTGAAAGGGGCTAAAACCAATTTGCTATTCAAAACAAACGTTGTCATTTACTCAAAAATCAACGGAAATGAATAGTCCTTTTGCAGCCTTTTGACATTAAAAATGTCTTATATTTAGGGAAATAAACCCCTTAATGACAGAGCAATCTATACTTGCAGGCTGTTTAAACAATGACCCCTCAGCACAAAGAGAACTGTACAATCATTACAGTCCAAAAATGCTGAGCGTGTGTTATCGTTTTGCCAATAGCAGGGAAGATGCGGAAGATATGTTACAGGAAGGGTTTATCAAGGTCTTTACACAAATGCACACATTCCAGAACAAAGGCGCTTTTGAAGGTTGGATCAGAAGAATCATTGTTCATACCTGTATTAACTTTTTAAAGAAGAATAAAAAGTTCAGCAATAGCATTGATCTGGAACAAGCCGATTATCTGGAAGTGAAGGAGGAAACCATGCCTTCTGTAATGCAGGCCAGAC
>CALEST010000393.1 GCA_937907555.1 uncultured Sediminibacterium sp. | reverse complement strand
ATTGGACTTTTTCTCCGATGGTGGATGTATCTAGAGATCCCAGATGGGGCAGAATTTCTGAAGGTAATGGGGAAGATGCTTTTTTGGGAGCGCAAATTGCAAAAGCAATGGTTAAAGGATACCAGGGAGATGATTTGTCTAAAAATAATACATTGCTTTCCTGTGTAAAACACTATGCATTGTATGGTGCTTCAGAAGCGGGTCGGGATTACGGAACAACCGATATGAGCAGGGTTAGAATGTTCAACGAGTATATGCTACCCTATAAAGCTGCTGTTGAAGCAGGTGTAGGATCTGTAATGGCTTCCTTTAATGAAATTGACGGATTGCCTGCACATGGCAACAAATGGTTATTGACCGATGTGTTGAAGAAACAATGGGGTTTTAAAGGATTGTTGGTTTCGGATTATACAGGGGTTAACGAAATGATTGCACATGGAGTAGGAGATCTTAAAACAGTTTCAGCCTTGTCTATGAATGCCGGATTAGACATGGATATGGTTGGGGAAGGATTTTTAACCACTTTGGGGGAGTCTGTAAAAGATAAAAAAGTTTCGATTGCCAGAATCAATGAAGCTTGTAGAAAAGTATTGGAAGCCAAATATAAACTGGGTTTATTTGATGATCCGTTTAGGTACATAAATGAAAACCGTGCAAAGACAGAAATATTTTCTGAAACCAATAGAAAAGAAGCCAGATCTATTGCAGCTCAGAGTTTTGTTTTATTGAAAAATGCCAATAAAACGCTTCCTTTAAAAAAGTCAGGATCAATTGCATTGATTGGACCTTTGGCCGACAATAAAGAAAATATGGGAGGTACCTGGAGTGTTGCCGCAAATCTGAGTAAAGCCACATCATTGTTGCAGGCATTTAGAGAGACCATTGGCGATAAGGTTGCCATTCATTATGCTAAGGGATCTAATTTACATGAAGATGCTAAATTTGAGGAGCGCGCAGGTATGTTCGGAAAATCATTAAAGCGTGACATTAGAACGGATGAGCAACTGTTAAATGAAGCGCTGGAAGCTGCGGCTAAATCAGACGTTATTGTTGTAGCTGGCGGAGAAAGTGCTGAAATGACTGGTGAAGCCAGCAGTCGTGCTCAAATTGATATACCATCTGTACAAAAAAATTTAATAAAAGCCCTTTTAAAAACTGGTAAGCCAGTTGTTTTGGTTTTATTCACGGGAAGACCTTTAACCCTAAACTGGGAAAATGAAAATATTCCGGCAATTTTAAATGTCTGGTTCCCTGGTTCTGAAGGACCTTATGCTATTGCTGATGTATTATTCGGAGATGTTAATCCTTCAGGAAAACTAACGGCTACTTTTCCACAGCATGTAGGTCAGGTTCCATTATTTTACAATCACAAGAATACCGGCAGGCCTTTGAGAGGGCCCTGGTTTCAAAAATTTCAGAGCAATTATTTAGATGTTAGTAATGAGCCCTTATATCCATTTGGATACGGACTGAGCTATACTAATTTCAGTTATGGAAATGTGGAATTAAGTACCACAAAGGCAAAGGGAAATCAAACAGTTACTGCCAGTGTTATGTTAACCAATTCTGGCTTATATCAAGGTAAAGAAACGGTTCAGCTATATATACGAGATTTGGTTGGGTCCAGCACCAGGCCTGTACTTGAGTTAAAGGGTTTTCAGAAAGTAAGTTTAGCCCCGGGTGAATCTAAAAAAGTTAGTTTCACTATTACTCCTGAAGACTTAAAGTTTTATAATTATGATCTAAAGTTTGATTGGGAGTCTGGCGACTTTGACATTTTTATTGGAACAGATGCTCAAACATTAAAATCTGCAAGATTAAACTGGAATAAGTAACTTGAAAAGCAAAATAGTAACCTAACTACAATTTATTCTAAATGAAATTCTTCTCAAGTCTTTTTTTAGCAGGGTTAATTACAACTGCTGCAAGCGCGCAGGTAAAACCTGAATGGACAACAGTGTTTTCTAAAATTAATGCTGAAGTAGATCAGCATTCAAAAGCCTATAGTAGTTTAAAAACGGCAACCGAGACCATCGGTCATCGATTAACGGGATCGGAAAATGGAAAGAAGGCGGAAGAGTTTGCGTATAATTTATTGAAGTCTTATGGATTCAAAGATGTAAAATATCAACCCTTTGAAGTGGAAAGCTGGAGCAGGGGTAGCTTAACAGTTAAGATTGGTTCAGATAAAAATACCCTGCAGGCAGTGAAAGCTGTTTCTCTGGCGCATGCTCCTGTAAAAGCCAATGTACAACTGGAATTGGTTGATATGGGAAATGGTCTGGAAGAAGATTATACCAGTAATCCTGGAAAGGCAACAGGGAAAATTGCTGTGGTTTATCTGGGAATTTT
>CALEST010000392.1 GCA_937907555.1 uncultured Sediminibacterium sp. | reverse complement strand
TTTTGAAGTGGTATATGAATACCAGCCGGCTCAACGATAAGTTTTGTTTTATTTCATTCTTGATTCAGAAGGAGGTTACTTTCTTCTGATTGTGTGTATATAAACCGGCGGTTGCAGGTATTGATTGGCTTCTTTCAGGTTGTGTATTTTTCTTACAATCGGCATTCCTTTTACTACTGAACCAAAAGCCGCAAAACCCAGTCCGTCTTCCATATTCTCTCCGCCAAAATCAAAGCCAGTCTCGTCTTCCACCATAATAAAAAATTCAGGGCCGGCAGAACCCGGTTCGTTTCGGGCCATGGAAATCGTTCCTTCTTTATGTAATATGCCTGTTTGTTTGGTGCTTTCGTGAGGAATACCCGGAAGGCTTTGCGCCAAATCATTGTTCGATTTCCAGATTCCCCCCTGAATTAAAAATGCTTTGGGTGCATTGGAAGGTTGGTTGTACATATTCAGCACCCGATAAAAATTAGACTGGTCATAGTAACCAGAATCAATGTAACGCAGAAAAGCATTGGCAGTTAAAGGCGCTTTATCCGTATACAATTCAATCTCAATCTCCCCGTATCCTGTTTCAATAATAATATGGGGCAGACCCTTTTTCTCCGGCGATTTACAGGCTATTAACCAAAGCGCTATCAGAAATAAATTGATCCAATATTGTTTGAATATAAATGAGCGCTTACTCATTGTTTATTTGTCTTTTGTTTCAGTAATCAGTTCAAGTAACATAAACTGGGTTTGTTGCAAAGGACTGAAATTATTGTCTGATACCAGAATCACAGACCTGTTGCCATTCGGAAGTAATGGACCCAGGGTAATGCCTTCGATATTATCAGTATAAATTCCCAATCGGTCCATATTCACCAATAATGTTTTTTTCATGGGCTGGTATGCCGCTCTGTTTGTTAAAGATCCTATGGAAGACACATCTGATGCATCGTTATAATCAGCTAAAAATATCCGGATGGTACAGGGAACTCTTCCTGTAGAATAAGATCTTTCCAGCACCAGCAGTTGGTTGTTTCCAATGTATAAAAACTCTGGTACCCCGTTTACATAATAGGCATTTGCCGGATTAGGCAGGTGGGCAACAGGATCCAGCTCGTAGGCAAACTGTCTGGTTGCCTTTTTCTTTTTTGTATCGAATTCAAAAAAACGAATCATTGCCTGATTTCTCTCCGGTGCCGCTCTTGGTCCGTCTTCATGTAGCGGTTCCTCTACACAGGTTAACAAGTGTTTGTAATCATGTGTAAAACTCATTCCTTCCAATACTCCATTTTGTCTGGGTCCTTTTTCCAGCGCTGACATTATTAAATTTTCAGGCATTCTGAAACTATCCTTCCACATACCAGCCTTGTTAATCAAATGGATGGCTGGGTTATTCAATATGGTGTCATTTGCTCTGAAGAGTCTTTCCCCTTCACTGGACCAAACCAGGTTACGACCAGATGGAATATAACGCATGCTCTCGGGATCAGGAACCCTGAATGGATTTTCCTTGTTACCCGGATAAGTCTTCCCTTGCTGATCCAGCAAGAAATACTTATTGGTAAAAAATACCGAATCAATTTTTTTCTCTCCGATTTTGATTTTTGCAGCATAATACCTTGCCGGGTTAATAGAAGACCGGTCATCGCAAACCAGAAAATAAGTGTCAGTCTTTTCATCGTAGTCAATAGAAGACAATCCACCAACCGTGGTTTCCTTGTATTGTAAATTGAAAGGAATGGTATAAGTATGTAAATACTTTAGTTCCTTTATTGACTCTGTGGGTTGAACCGTAAGTTGTTTGTAAGTGGTACAGGATGTAATAGCCGAAGCGGCCAATACAAGAAATATCTTTCTCATTAAGGGGGTTTTACCATTTATTTATACGGGCATATTGAACCATCATGGCCGTATTTTTTAAATTTAATTTGCGCAAGATATTTCTTCTATGCGTATTTATGGTCAAAACACTCAAATTAATGGCATCGGCTATCTCCTGACTGGTAAAACCCTTGCTGATCAGTGATACAATTTCCTTTTCTCTCTTGCTTAGTCCCCCTTCAGCTTCTTTCATTAATGCAGCAGCATCGTTCCCCCACATAAAACAGGGCTGATTGGCCAGTACCGTCTCAATGGCTTCAATTAATTCATCGGATGAAAGGTTTTTGATGATATACCCTTTTACTCCGAGTGCCTGGCACTCTAACATAATGTCGTGATCGTTCTCCATGCTCAGAAGGATGATGCTGGCATCCGGAAACTGAGTCAGAATTTTTTCTGCAATCTGGTAGCCGGTTCCGTCCGGAAAATGATAATCAAGCAGATAGATATCGGGCCTTCTGTCTATGTACAATTGAACGGCATCCCTGATATTGAAAGCTTCACCCACCCAGTTAATCCAATCCTGTTCTTTTAATACACTTCGGATTCCCTCTGCAAATATTTTATGATCGTCTGCAATGGCAATTTTGGTTCTATTGGGCATGAGAGGGGTTTTTCAGTCCGGATATTTCTATTACAATACTAGTACCATTTGAGTTGGAATCAATAGAAATTTTTCCACCTAAATACGCCACACGGTATCGAATATTTTTTAATCCAATTCCGGTGGTGGTGTTAGAAGAAAATCCTATTCCATTATCTTCCACCAATAAGGTTATGAATTCTTGGTTCTTTTCCTCCCAAATGGAGATAAATACTTCTGTTGCCTGTGCGTGTTTCTTAACATTGTAAATGAGTTCAGAAACAATTCTATACAATCCAGCTTCTATGGGCAATGGATAACGCTTACTGATACTGCAATCCAGGTGGGTTGTAAACTGATTGGCGGCATTCCAGCGAGCAACCGTTTTTTCCAGAATATACACCAGTCCTTTTTCGGGTAAGCTAACGGGCATTAAATCATGCGCAATATTTCTTAAGTCTTCAATGGCTTCGGATAATTGGGTATCTAACCATTCCTGATTAGCCGAATCCGTTTTCAGTTTGTTGAAAGCGCCTATTCGTATGCTTCCCAACAGTCCTCCCAATCCGTCGTGCAGTTCCCTGGCCAGTCTTGATCTTTCTTCTTCCTGGGCCTGAATCATTCTGTCTGCCTGCTGGTTTCTCTCATTAACCAGCTCTTGCTCTGCCAGTTCTCTTTCCTGTTTATAGTAATTATACCGCTGGCTGAGACCAAAGGAAAGAATGGTACTATTGGCAAGTATACCAATTCCAGAACCATATCGATTTATAAAAAACACCCAGTCTCCCCCTAAATTATATTGAGACAGTATGATTAAAATTCCAAAAACCGATTGTGCAAGAAAAGCAAACAAAAAAAACAAAGCAATTGATTTCATCTTTTTATAGCTCTTTGCAATAAAAAATATAACCGTTAGCATAGAAATAAACCAGAGTATATTGGCAAAACTCAAGGTCAATAATCGAATGAGTTGGTCTGCTATTGTAATATTGCCAAAAACAAAAACAAGCAAAAGAACAATTAATAGTGTCTGTAAAACCCTCGTGAATCCTTTATAAAGGGGCTTTTTTTCATCGGGTGTAAAATAGCGGCTGGCCAATTCCAGTATCAATAAAAAAGAAGTAGTACTAAACACCGGTCTTGCTTTACTGGCCCACTGAGGTGCATTGGGCCAAATGAATTGAAAACCCAGTCCCCAGTTTGCTATCACCCACAACGCAGATGAGCCAATAAATAATATATAAAATACATGGATATTGTCTTTTAATGAGGTCCATAAAAAAATATTCAGCA
>CALEST010000391.1 GCA_937907555.1 uncultured Sediminibacterium sp. | reverse complement strand
TGATATTGATGTTTTGTTTCTTTGCATGGGACACGGAGATGCCAAAGTATTTCTTGAAAAAAACAATATTAAAGACTCTATAAAAATCATTGATCTTTCTCAAGATTTCAGACTGAGCGCCTCTTCCGATTTCGGCAATCGTCAATTTGTGTATGGACTTCCTGAATTAAATAAGTCCGCAATTCTTACTGCACAGAATATTGCCAATCCGGGTTGTTTTGCTACTGCAATTCAGCTGGCATTATTGCCATTGGCCAATGCGGGTGTACTGGGAGATATTTACACCACTGGTATTACTGGTTCAACCGGAGCGGGACAGGGTTTTAGTGCTACTTCTCATTTTAGTTGGAGAGCCAATAATATTGAAGCTTACAAATCATTGTCGCATCAGCACGTGAAAGAAATAACGCAGTCGTTGAATCAATTACAAAAGGGAGATGCTTTAACTGCAGATGGTTCTGGTAGAGGATTGCATTTTGTTCCTTGGAGGGGAGATTTTACCAGAGGGATTTACACCAGTTCAACCCTTGAGATTGGCATTCCTTACGAAGAAGTTCAGCAGATTTATGCGGCTTATTATTCAGATGCTGTATTCACATTTGTAGCGGATACCATGATCAATCTAAAACAGGTGGTAAATACCAACAAGTGTTTGATTTATACAGAGAAGCAAGGCAGCAAATTGGTTGTGCATTCTGCCATTGACAATTTATTAAAGGGAGCCAGTGGTCAGGCAGTTCAGAATATGAATCTGATGTTTGGGCTTGATGAGTCTGCCGGTTTAAAATTAAAAGCCAGTTATTTTTAGCCATGAAATTATTTGATGTATATCCGTTGAACAATATAACCATTACAAAGGCCTTGGGCTCTTATGTTTGGGATAAAGAGGGTGTTCAGTATTTAGACATGTATGGAGGTCATGCGGTAATCAGCATTGGTCATACACATCCGCATTGGGTAAAGCGAATTGAAACTCAGTTAGAAGCAATTGCATTTTACTCAAATTCCATTCAGATTCCTTTGCAACAGGAGCTGGCTGATAAATTGGGCGCATTAAGCGGGAAAACGGATTATCAGTTATTTCTATGTAACAGTGGTGCGGAGGCAAATGAAAATGCATTGAAGCTAGCCTCTTTTCACACGGGAAGAAAAAAAATAGTTGCTTTTTCCAAATCCTTTCATGGAAGAACATCTTTGGCTGTAGCTGCTACGGATAATCCAAGTATTGTTGCTCCGGTTAATGAAACCGAAAATATAATTTTTCTTCCTTTTAATGATGAAGCCACTTTGCAGGAATGTTTTAAAAGTCATGGAACTGAAATTGCTGCGGTTATTATTGAAGGAATTCAGGGCGTGGGCGGTATTGTGCCGGCCAGTATTTCTTTTCTGCAACTGATCAGGTCTTTATGTGATGCTTCGGGAGCCGTTTATATTGCAGACAGTGTGCAGTGCGGCTATGGAAGAACAGGGCAATTTTTCGCACATGATATTGCGGGTGTTAATGCTGATATTTATTCTATGGCCAAGGGGATGGGGAATGGATTTCCTGTTGGTGGCATTTTGATTGCCCCCCATATACAACCCAAGCATGGCATGCTGGGCACTACATTCGGTGGTAACCACTTGGCCTGTGCAGCAGCCCTTGCCGTTCTGGAAGTAATGGAGTCAGAGCAATTAATTGAAATGGCCAAGCAAAGAGGCATGTATCTGATTAATCAGTTAAAGCGGATTAAGGGGATTGAAAACGTTAGAGGCAGAGGACTCATGATTGGGTTTGATGTGCCTGAACACTTAAAAGGGTTAAAAAAATTATTGCTTGAGAAGTACAATATTTTCACTGGTGAAGCAAAGCCCAATGTAATACGTCTATTACCCTCACTGGCATTGTCAAGAAAACAAGCCGATGAATTTTTGGAAGCGCTGAATGAAGCAATTGCTGAACTTGAAAATCCCCCTGCATAAATATGAAGCATTTTATTTCGGTATCAGATGTAGATAATGTTGGCGCTTTGGTAGCTAAGGCATTACACTACAAATTAAGTCCCTATGCAGATTTGCATCTGGGAAGAGGCAAAAGAATTGGGTTGTTGTTTTTAAATCCAAGTTTAAGAACCCGTCTGAGTACCCAGGTAGCTGCGAGTAATTTAGGAATGGAAGCCATTGTGTTTAATGTTGATAAGGAAGGCTGGGCACTTGAATTTCAGGAAGGTGCTGTAATGAATGGAACCACGGTTGAACATATCAAGGATGCAGCTCCTGTTTTGGGTCAATACTTTGATATATTGGCAATACGTACTTTCCCGTCTTTGAAAAACAGAGAAGATGATTACAGTGAGTTATTTATTAAACAATTCATCCGTTTTGCGGGAGTGCCCGTAATTAGCCTGGAAAGTGCTACCCTGCATCCATTACAATCGTTAACTGATTTAGTTACCATACAGGAATCTTTGGTTCAGCATCCATTGCCCAATAAAAAGCCCAAAATAGTACTTACCTGGGCTCCACATATTAAGCCTTTACCTCAATGTGTTGCCAATAGTTTTGCAGAGTGGGTAATT
>CALEST010000390.1 GCA_937907555.1 uncultured Sediminibacterium sp. | reverse complement strand
ACCATGATTAGCTATCATTTTAATTTTCCTAGCCAACTCCTCATTACATGTGTAAATTGCACCACCATCACCATAACAACCCAAATTTTTAGATGGGAAAAAAGAAGTACACCCAATATCTCCCATGGTGCCTGCCTGTCTTTTTGTTCCATCAGAAAATGTATAAACAGCCCCTATTGCTTGAGCTGTATCTTCAATAACATACAGATTATGCTTCTTAGCCAATTCAAGAATTGGCTCCATATCGGCACATTGTCCAAAAAGATGCACAGGTACAATGGCCCTGGTTTTACTGGTGATGGCAGCAGAAATATTATGGACCGTTAAATTAAAATTCAATGGATCCACATCCACCATAACAGGTTTTAGATGCAACAAACCAATTACTTCAGCAGTTGCTACATAAGTAAATGCAGGAACAATAACTTCGTCTCCCGGTTCTAAATCCAAGGCCATCATGGCAATTTGCAAGGCATCCGTACCATTTGCACAAGGAATTACATGCGCACCATCCAAGTAATTAGATAAGTTTTTTGAAAAATCATCAACCTCTTGTCCATTAATGAAATTTGCATTCTTCAATACTTTCAAGACTGCTGCATCAATTTCAGTTTGGATTTTTTCGTATTGACCAGACAGATCAACCATTTCAATTTTCATAATAACAAATTAAAGTCTAGAATCAACTAAATTCCTGTCTAAAAATGATTTTGTGTCAAAAATTACTGCACTTTCATCGGAACTAATTTTTTTAATATCCAATGCTAAAAACTCTTTATGAGATACAGCCAATATAATTGCCTGGTAACTATCCACAATTTCATTAATTAAATTAATGCCATATTCTTCTTGCACTTCCCGCTTGTCGGCATGAGGATCATAAACATCTACAATTAATCCAAATTGATTCAATTCTTTATATATGTCAATGACCTTGGAATTTCTAATATCGGGACAATCCTCTTTAAATGTAACCCCTAGAATCAATGCCTTTGAACCACTAACTTTTTGTCCTTTCTTAATGAGTAATTTGACTACTTTGTTTGCAACAAACATACCCATGTTGTCATTTACTCTTCTGCCACTTAGAATTACCTGAGGATGATAACCTAAACTTTCTGCTTTATGTGCTAGATAATATGGATCAACACCAATACAATGCCCCCCCACTAATCCTGGTCTATATTTTAAGAAATTCCATTTTGTTCCTGCTGCTTCAATAACATCAGTTGTGTCAATTCCCATTTTATCAAAAATCAAAGCAAGCTCATTTACAAAAGAAATATTGACATCTCTTTGTGCATTTTCAATAGCTTTTGATGCTTCCGCTACTTTTAAACTAGGTGCTTTATGAGTTCCTGCAAGTATGATTGATGCGTACAATTGATCTACTATATCAGCAATTTCAGGAGTAGATCCTGAAGTTACTTTCTTGATTTTTGTTAAAGTATTTATTTTATCCCCTGGATTTATCCTTTCCGGAGAATATCCACAGAAAAAATCTACATTGAACTTCAGCCCAGAGTATTTCTCTAAAATTGGCACACAGTCTTCTTCGGTACAACCAGGATATACTGTAGATCCATAAATAACAATATCACCCGATTTTAATACTTTACCTAACATTTCAGAAGCTTTTAGCAACGGTGTTAAATCAGGTGCTTTAAATTGATCTATAGGGGTTGGAACCGTAACAATAAAAACATTGTATTCACTGAGAGCAAGCGTATCATCTGAAAAAGTTAGTCCTGCAGTATTATTAGACTTTGCTAAGGAAATTGCATGATTTAAATCATTCAGGTTAGCTTCTTGGGTTCTATCCATACCATTTGCCAACTCATGAATTCTATTCTTATTAATATCGAAGCCCAGGACTTTGTATTTCTTTGAAAACTCAATTGCCAAAGGCAATCCAACGTAACCTAATCCAATAATAGCTATTTTCTTTTGTGATAGTTCCATATAATTGTTGAGTTATAAAAAAAGCTTCGCTTTCCTTAATCACAGTGATGTAATTAAGTATTATATATACAATATTGGGATATTGGTATAGATGACTAGCACTGTCAGGGGGGGGGGATTGCAATGTGCTAATTGATTTTAGGGTGCAAATATAACAAACCCTTTACAAATTAAAATAAAATTAATTTGCTACTTAACTTGTTATAAACTAGGGAATTGAGCATTATATTTTCTTCAACAAACAAACCGCATGAGCCACCAATCCTTCTTCCCTTCCAACGAATCCCATTTTCTCATTAGTAGTGGCCTTTATGGAAATATCGCGAAGTCCAATGCCCAGGATATTGGCAATGGTCTCCTGCATGGCAGGAATATGGGGTTTAATCTTGGGCTTTTCTAAACAAAGGGAAGCGTCAATATTCACAATTGCATAACCTTCGGCGGCTATTAAATCTCTGGTCTTGGCCAATAAGATTTTACTATCAATATTCTTTAACTCAGCAGAAGTATCGGGAAAATGAACCCCTATATCACCCAGGCAAGCGGCACCCAGTAAGGCATCGCAAATAGCGTGTAACAACACATCTGCATCGCTGTGGCCCAGAGCACCCTTGGTATGAGGAATTTTAACGCCTCCAATCATAAGGTCTCTCCCTTCCACCAGTTGATGGAAATCAATCCCATAGCCTATGCGCATAGCAATTATCTTTAGAGTCTATCTTTTATTTCTTCTTGGAGGGAAATTATTACCCGTCTTGGCGCCTCTGCCAATTCCTTCAGGAGCACCGTAATGGCTCATGGCACAACGGAAACCAATGGTGTTGGTGCTTTCGTCTTCCTGTAAGAATCTGCGGGTACCAGGGCTTAACCAATAAGCTCGGTCATTCCAGCTACCCCCTTTGTAAACCCTTGATTTATCGGAAATCAATGTAGTAATACCATAGCCGTAGTTAACATTGCTTAAGGAATCCCCATCCAGGTAATTCAAAGCATTGGCTTTCTGGTAGTTTCTTCTGTTGCGAACCAAAGAATCGGGTTCAGGCTTCATTTTAATTCTACCCTTATCGTCTCTTAAATTGCCCTGACCACCACTCATATCAATTTGTTGGAAAACGTTACCACGGAATGGGTTAAAGTCTTCTGCTTCTGAGTTGGTCAATGGACGGTAAATATCAGCCACCCACTCACTCACGTTACCACTCATATTGTATATGCCGTAACCATTCGGTACAAACTGATCTACTTCTGCTGTAACAGCTGCATTGTCATTCAATCCACCTGCCACACCCATATTGTCACCTGTACCTCTTTTAAAGTTCGCTAAGAAAGAACCTTGCGTAGCACCCTTCTTGGTAGCTCTCAGGTTATCATAGCCATCGTTTCTCCATGCATAGATAGATTTATTGGCAATCACTTCTTCTCCCTTGATTCCCTTATTGCTCTTACGCTGTGGATTCTCCATGATATATCCATAAGCTGCATATTCCCACTCCGCTTCTGTTGGTAAACGGTAGTCGCCAAACATTAAACCATCTTCGAATTTGGCAACGGTTCTGGGACGGCCTTGGGCATCCTTCAATGGATTCTTCTTAGAAGTCACATCTTTTCCGGGAACCGCCTGGTATTCACCCAACAAGTAAGCTTTTGTATTAAAATTGTCCTGACCTGCCCCATTCAAGGTTTTCTTCACCTGTGTTTTGGGATCTAGGAAACCCTTCTTCATCAAAGCCAATTCATTCACACGGTCGGTTCTCCACTTGCAATATTCAGTTGCCTGCAACCAGGTTACACCCACAACAGGATAATTGTTATAGGAAGGATGACGGAAATAGTATTCTACCATCGGTTCGTTATACGCCAGCTCCTCTCTCCAAACTAAGGTATCTGGCAAAGCCTGGGTAACAAAGGAATCCATACCGGCAGCCCCAAAAGTACCTTCTAACCAATACAGGTATTCGCGGTAATTCAGGTTGCTAACCTCGTATTTGTCTATGAAAAAGGAGTTTACGGTTACACGGTGCGGAATATTATTCCAGTCGGCCATGATATCTTCCTGTGTAGCACCCATGGTAAAAGTACCCCCCTGAACAAAAACAAGCCCCGGAGCGGTTTGAATATCCTTGGGTTTAACCACGTTGAAGTTGCCAAACTGCTGGTCATTATAATTCCATCCGGTAGCAGTGGACTTCTCTTTTTTTCCTTTGAAAAGACCACAAGAAGTAGCTACACTCATTAGGGAAACCAATAAAACGGCGTTCCGCACAAATTTATTTACCTGCATTGTCTTAGTTTGTTATACTGATTAGAGTGTATAATTGGCCTATAAAATTCGGGTTTTTATAACAACGAATGTATAGAAATATTAGTTAGCAAAATCCTAATTTTAGACCCAATAATTACCTAAAACGTTG
>CALEST010000389.1 GCA_937907555.1 uncultured Sediminibacterium sp. | reverse complement strand
TACCCTTTTGTATAAGGCAGAATGGTTTTATCAATCGTAAAGAACTTGATATTTGATTTTTTTAAGTTGCTTTTCTTATAAAAATTTGGCGCACTGCTTTATAGCATTTATTCTACAAACTGAAATTCATCGCCAGACATAATCTGGTTTCTGTTTTGCGTAAATCTGGTTGCCAAGTATCGGTGGGTGTATTGGCTCAATTATCTGTTCGATTCCTTTCGAGACTACAACTTGAAAATTCTTTCCTTTATATTATTTTATTTATAATACAAGTTTGTTGATGCTATGGTCAGTATGTGTCACCAAACGCTAAGCATGTCTATCTACGATTTGCCTGCCTTACAAGGTATTCTCTCACAAGAGAAAGAGAAGCTTTCTGCCGTTTAAAACATTCTGCCTAAGCGTTTTTCTGAAATAGCTTTTTTTTGCAAGTAGCTAACCATCAAAGCATACCATTTTCATCAATAGTTTATGCACTCACCGCTTAAAATACGAGGCTCTCTTATAATAGGTATCTTCTTGCTGCTACTACTTCAGCCTTTATATGCGCAGGTTTCCTCTGTTGTTGTTTCAGGATTGATTAGAGATAGTAAACAAAAAACCGGATTAGCGTTTGTCAACATTGCAGTGAAGGGTACAAAAGACAGCGCTTTTATTATGGGGACTGTTACGAATGAAGAGGGTAGATTTACTTTGGCCGGCGTAAAACCCGGAAACTATTTCTTGGAGTTAGGATATGTTGGGTATCAGTTTAAGCGGCAGCAATTCTTTGTTGGTAGCGTTTCTGAGTATTTAAATCTGAAGAATATTGATCTTGACCCCATCCAGAATAATCTACAGAATGTTACGGTTACAGCTAGGCAAGAGAGTGTAAGTAGTAAGATGGATAAGAAAACATTTTCTGTTAAGGATAATATTAGTCAGATAGGGGCGTCTATATTACAGGTGATGCAAAACCTGCCTGGAGTAACCATTCAGGAAGGAAAAATACAATTGCGGGGTAGTGATAAAGTAGCCATTCTAATAGATGGCAAACAAACTGCGCTTACTGGATTTGGTAACCAAAATGGATTAGATAATTTACCAGCATCTGCAATTGAAAAGATTGAGATCATCAACAATCCATCTTCAAAATATGATGCCAATGGAAATGCGGGCATCATCAACATCATCATGAAGAAATCAGTGCAGCAGGGTTTTAGCGGCAAGTATGGTTTTGCTTCAGGGTTGGGTGCCTTATGGGTTCGTCAGGCCAATTTACCAGCCATCAGACCACAATACACTTTTACGCCAAAATTGAATCCATCTATATCGCTCAATTATCGGAAAAATAAAATCAATAGCTTTCTACAGGCAGATAATCTATATACACAAACACTGAATAAAAATGAATTTGTTACCAGGTGGTATGATAATGGAGATGTGATAAAGCAGCAGTTAAAACGAAATAGGAATACCAATTTCCTAACACTGAAAACCGGATTTGATTGGTATATCAACCAGCAGAATTCAGTAACCATATCTGGCTTGTTTGGTAGCGAAAAAATTATTGATCGTGGTGATCAGCCTTTTTATAATGAAAATCTTTCTAATAGACTTCGATTATGGCAATTTCTGGAAGATGAATTAAAAACTACTGTGATGATGACAGCCGGGTATCAACACAAGTTTAAACAGGCGGGTCATTTATTGAATCTTGGTTTTAACTATACATTTCATCGAGAGGATGAAAAATATTTTTACGACAATTATCTGCCTGCCTCAAAGGGTACAGATGCTTTTAAGTTATTGTCTGATGAGAAAGTCTACGACTTCAATCTTGACTATGTAAGACCAGTAAAATATGGAAGAGTAGAAGCAGGGCTAAAGTTTCGTTATAGAGATATCCCTACTGATATGGATTTTAGACCCGGACAGAATTCGGTATTGGATACATCAGCGGGCGGCTGGGCAACTTATCGGGAAATTATTCCCGCTTTATATGGTAATTATGTTTTTGAGACTTCTAATTGGGAGGCAGAGCTGGGATTGAGACTTGAGTATGTAGGTATTGATTATGAAGTAAACCCTAACCATAATACGTATCAAAGCAGCGGCTATAGTTATACGCAACCCTTTCCAAGTTTTCGTTTGGGGTATAAGGTAGATGAACATAATAAGTTTACGCTATTGTTTAATAGAAGGGTAGACAGACCCAACGAAGTGGATATTCGTATTTTTCCCAAGTATGATGATGCTGAAATCATTAAAGTTGGTAATCCTGGTTTAAGACCTCAGTTCACGAGTGCGATTGAATTAGGCTATAAGAAAACTTGGGAAAGGGGTTCTTTCTATTCTGCAGGTTACTATCGCTTTGCTAATGCAACCATTACCCGTATCTCAAGTATTGTTCCCGGAAGTAATTTGATTTATGCTGTATTTCAGAATGCTGGCAAAAGCAATAATCTTGGGATGGAGTTTGTTTTTGCACAAAAACCATCACAAGCTTACTCGCTAAACATCAATGCAAATATTTATCGAAACCAAATTGATGCGTTTACAGTCAACAATCTTTATCCCAGGCCCAATACTTTTAGCGCAGCAAAGCAATCAATTGTTTCTGGTAATCTTAAAGTGAATAATCTTTTTCGCTTTTCCAATAGTATCGATTTTCAGTTAACCGGTATTTATTTGGCGCCTGACATTATACCACAGGGAAGGATAGCCCAGCGCTTTTCTTTAGATATCGGTATTAAAAAAATGATTCAGCTAGGGAAGGCTGAGCTTTCACTTACTGGAAACGATCTTTTGAATACGATGGTTATTCAAAGAGAACTTCAGGGAGTAGGCTTTAAGTATTTAAGCACAGATTATTATGAAACGCAGGTTGTTAGAGTGGGGTATAGTAGAAAGTTTTAACTCAACACTATTGCTGTTAATATTATTACCTCCACTTGATTGTCTTTAATACAATCTGCTGATAGCCCCTTCTTTCGTAGAGGATACAGATAGTCTTTTTGTTAATCAGCACGAGGTCGCAGTAAGCTGTATAATCGCCTTTGAAATTGGCAGGCGCATCATCAATCAACCACTGTTTTGTCCAGGTTTTACCTTCG
>CALEST010000388.1 GCA_937907555.1 uncultured Sediminibacterium sp. | reverse complement strand
AATTACTGCCAGCCTTTTTTTCTTTTTATTTTCTTTAATTACAAATAGTAAATAATTTTCTTTTTCCTTTTCTATGATTCCTACTGGAGACAGGGTATAAATTTTGGTTTTACCCATTATATTACTCAATGCCGTATCTGGGTAGAACTGCAGAAAGACCTCTTTTGCTATGCTAAGAGTATCCGCATTTTTATCCAGATTGGTATCTGATACACTATAGGGTAAGGTAAGGGGTTTAAACACACTCAGGAAATCCTTTTGGTCCACATTTGTTTTGCCGGATAAATCAATGGGGGCATCTGAACAGGAGCCCAGCAGGCAAATGCAACAGAGGATGATTAATTGATTACGCCACTTCATTCAGAGTATATTTTTATAAAAATAAGTGATTTGAAGTTTGCGGGGGAAAAGTTTGCAAGAAAACGGATCTTTTTTTAGATTTGTCTAAAATAAAATTTAGGCATGTCTTTAACTTCTTCTGAAGAAAACTATATTAAAGCCATTTTTCAGCTTCAGGTGAAAGATGGGATGGTTAGCACCAATGAAGTAGCCGCAGTATTGCAAACATCTGCTGCTTCTGTAACAGATATGCTTAAGAAACTGAAGACCAAGAAATTGCTGGTGTATGAAAAATACAAGGGATTTAAACTAAATGGCGAGGGGAGAAAGCTGGCCTTAATGGTATTAAGAAAACATAGGCTATGGGAAACTTTTCTGGTAAAAATTTTGCATTTTAACTGGGATGAAGTACACGAAGTGGCAGAGCAATTGGAACATATTCAAAGTCAGCAGCTCATTGATCATCTGGATGATTTTTTAGGTAATCCGGCTTTTGATCCACATGGAGACCCCATTCCGGATGCTACTGGTAAAATGCCTTTTCAATCTCAGATGAATCTGAACAAATTTCCTTTTCAAATTAACGGAGAAGTAACTGCAGTAGGTAGTCAGTCGCCTGACATTCTTTCTTTGCTGGAACACAAAAAAATAACCATTGGTGCCCGAATAAAAGTGTTGCAGCGTTTTGCCTTTGACAACTCATTTGAAATCCAAATTAACAATAAAGAGCAGGCTCATATCAGTGCTCAGCTGGCTGAACAGATTTATGTAAAAAAATTATAGCATGAGAGTTAGTAATGCAGAACAATCGCTTAGCGAAGTTCATGAAACCGTTGACACGACTGTACCCAGAAAAGGGTGGAAGCGGATACTTGCCTATATTGGCCCAGCTTATCTGGTAAGTGTAGGATATATGGATCCCGGCAACTGGGCCACTGATTTACAGGGTGGGGCCAAGTTCGGGTATCAGCTTATCTGGGTGCTATTGATGAGTAATCTGATGGCACTATTGCTTCAAAGTTTAAGTGCCAGATTGGGTATTGTAAGGAGAAGAGACCTGGCTCAGGCCAACAGAGAAACCTATCCGCCCTTTGTTAATTTCTGCCTCTATGTACTGGCAGAATTGGCCATTGCAGCCTGCGATCTGGCCGAAGTGTTGGGTATGG
>CALEST010000387.1 GCA_937907555.1 uncultured Sediminibacterium sp. | reverse complement strand
TCTGTTCATTAAATCGCCTGTGCTGTTTTGTTTGTAAAATGCCGTGTGTAGTCGCTGGTATTGCTGATAAACTTCATTTTTCTGATCAAATTCTATATGTCTGCTCATGACTATAATGGTCTGACGCATAAAGAACATCAGTACCCCCCTTATAACAGCTATGGCTAAAATACTTAGGCTGCAAAAGGCAATTAACCAGCCAAAACTCCAGTCTTTATTGCTAACCAGTGCAATGAATTTGTTCACGATATCTCCTTCTGCGTGGTATACAGGAGCTGGCTTGGCGCCAGGAAGCCTTTGCTGAACCAGACTGATAACGTATCCGGTAATCTGTGGTGCCAAAACTGCAAAGTAGTTGGAGGCAATAACAAAGAATATCCCAATAAAGAAACGCTTTCTATACTTCCAGAAATAATGATTTAACGAGGCTAATTCTTTCAAAAACTTTCAATTAGGATGCAAATATAGCTTTGAATGAAAATAAGTTTTGGATAAAAAAAATTCACCCCTTACTTTTGCCGCGGAGAGCTGGCAGAGTGGTCGATTGCGGCAGTCTTGAAAACTGTTGACTGTAACAGGTCCGGGGGTTCGAATCCCTCGCTCTCCGCCAAAACAAACAGATGTCCAGCCATTGGCTGGCATTTTTGTTTTAGGGAGCCGGCAAAGCTTGCTTTGCTGAGCGGACTAAAATAAAAAATGAAAGTTCGCTGAAAGCGAACGGACATCTGTTTGTTTTGAGCCTCCCCACCATTGGGATCAGCGAAGCTAATCCTCTGAAAGAGGTGGGCGAAGCTAATCCGGATTGGTTACGCGAAGGATGGTATAGGCTCTCTCCCCTGATGGCATTTCCCACATAAATTCATCCCCCTCTCTATACCCAATTACTGCAGTCCCCATGGGAGCATAAATAGACACTTTCTTTAACTGAACATTGGCTTCGCCGGGCAGTACCAATGTGAAACTGACTTCTTTTTTAGTCTTTAAGTCTTGCAATGTAACTTCCGAATGAATTCTGATTACATCTTTCGGAAATGCAGCTCTTTCCAGTACCAATGGATTGTTATCCAATTCGGCTGCGAGTTTACGTGCACTTTTGGATTCTATGGATTCGTTTTCAGCAACCGATCTGGTATGATTCTTCAGGAGTTGATAATCTTCCTGTAAAAGGATTAATTGTTTGGTAGATTCCTTCATATGATTAATTTAATTGTGACATGGTTTTTGTTGAGATTGCCAGGGTGTCTTTAAAGTATATTTCTTCCAGCGATTTTGTTTCCAACTGGCTGATCCTTCTGAAAATATTGGCAGACTTAATATCTGATAACTCCTTATATCCACTGGACTCCATTAATTCAACCACCGCCTGAAGGGTATTTTTATGAAAATTGGCTACTCTTACTTTTTTGTCTGATGGATCCAGGCCTTTGTAAAGATTTTCTTCCTGTGTTGCAATACCTACCGGGCATTTTCCACTGTCGCATTTGAGTGCCTGAATACAACCCAGGGAAAACATCATCCCCCTTGCGCTATAGCATATATCTGCCCCCAGGGATATTACTTTAAGTATATCAAAGCCTGTGATAATTTTACCGGCTGCAATTAATCTGATATGTTTTTTCAGACCCATTTTGGTTAGGGTAGTAGAAACAAAACTCAATGCTTCCATCAAAGGCATGCCCACATTATCTGTAAACTCCAGAGGAGCTGCACCCGTTCCTCCTTCTGCCCCATCAATCGTAATAAAATCAGGTACAATACCCGTTAGTTTCATTTCCTGACAGATATCTGTAAATTCCTGTTTACTGCCAATGCAAATTTTAAAACCCACCGGCTTCCCTCCTGATAATTGTCTTAATGTTTCCAAAAAATAAATCAGGCCTTTAGCGTCTGAAAATGCAGTATGCGCTGGCGGAGAAACAATGGTTGAATTTACAGGTACATTTCTGATGGATGCTATTTCAGGGGTATTCTTTGCTGCTGGTAGTATTCCACCATGCCCGGGTTTGGCTCCCTGAGATAGTTTTAATTCAATCATTTTTACATTCGGTCTGCTGGCGTTTTGTTGAAAAAGAACTTCATCAAAATTTCCTGCATGATCTCTGCATCCGAAATATCCTGTTCCAATTTGCCAGATTAAATCACCACCCTTTAAGTGATAAGGACTGATTCCTCCTTCCCCTGTATTATGGGCGAAACCTCCCAGTTGCGCTCCGGCATTTAAAGATTCAATGGCAGTTTTGCTTAAGGCTCCAAAACTCATTGCCCCTATATTCAAAATGCTAGCATCATAGGGCTGCATGCATTGTTTATTGCCAACAAGCACCCTGGGCGATTTATTCTTTATATGAACCGGATAAATAGAGTGTGCCATCCATTCATATCCGGCTTGATTAGGATCTGTTTGCATCCCAAATGCAACAGTCTGTCTTACGTTCTTGGCTCTCTGGTATACTATAGATCTTTGTCTTCTGTTAAAAGGCTTACCATCCGCGTCTGATTCAAAGAAGTATTGTCGAAATTCGGGACGTATGGATTCGAAGAAATAGCGCAAATACCCTACCAATGGGTAGTTGCGTAGAATAGCATGTTTTTTCTGGGTTATATTGAATATAATAACTCCCAATATTGGCAGACTAACAATTAACCACCAATAATAATTTGGGTTTAAATAGGCGGATCTAATGATTAGGGTATTGATAACCAAACCGGTTATTAAAATAATACCGCTAATCGAAATCGATGATTGATTTCGTGACATGATTCAAAATAATTGAAGTGGAATAAAATAGTATAAGTATTACCCCGGGTGATACCTACTATTATCAGGCCGGGGTGATCGTACCAAAGGCTTTTGGTCTGGAGAAGCTATATATACAAATTACTATCACAATGCAAATGTAGGAAACTGTTCTCATTCCCCTCCTCCTATTTGTCTGTTAAATGTCATTTAAACTAAAATAAAAGTATTTAAATACTTTTATTGTTCAAAAACTATATCTTTGAAGTATTCAATCACTTTTAAAAGAAATCCCATGTATACTGAATCAGAGAATATTTTAGATGTAACGGTATTGGAGCCCAAACAAAAACATCCAACCATTTTTGTCAGATTCGACATGCTTGAACCAGGTGCAGACTTAACCATTCACAATGATCATGATCCTAAACCTTTGTATTACCAGTTATTGGGAGAAAGAGGAAATGTATTTGTATGGGAGTATCTGGAAGAAGGACCTGAATGGTGGAAGGTTAAGATTACCAAAAAAGAGGAAGGAGAAACAGAAGCGTCAGTAGGCCAGCTGGCAGCCAACGATATCCGTAAGGCACAGATATTTAAAAAATATGGAATTGACTTTTGTTGTGGTGGAAAAAAGTCGGTTAAAGAAGCTTGTAAAGCAAAGGGGATTGATGTTACAAAAGTAGAAAAGGAATTACAGGATGCAGATAAGAATAAAGCTGCCAATTTGGGGTCAAAACCTATTGAATTTACGAAGTGGAACCTTGATTTTCTGGTAGATTATATTGTGAATACACACCACAATTATGTAAAAACCAGTTTGCCTGAAATTATTGGTTTCTCGGAAAAAGTATTCAGGGTTCATGGACAAAGACACGAGGAATTATTTCAGATTAATGAACTGGTAAAAGCAATTAATGCGGAATTGACCTCGCATTTAATAAAGGAAGAAAAAGTGTTATTTCCATATATAAAGAAGCTGGTTTCTCAGCAAAACGAAGAAATAGAGCCCTTCTCTGAAAATTTCGGATCCGTGCAAAGTCCTATAGCAATGATGGAGATGGAGCATGAAGAAGTAGGAAATCATTTAGCAACCATTCGATCCCTTACCAATAACTATGCATTGCCTGCTGATGCCTGCAATAGTTATGGTATTCTGTACAAATTCCTAGAAGAATTCGAAGAAGATTTGCACATGCATATACACCTGGAGAATAATATTTTATTTCCCAGGGCTTTGGACTTGGAGGCCAAACTAAAACAGAATCAATGCTAATTGATGCCAATACCAGATTGTCTGTTATTTTAAAAGCAAGGCCGGATGCACTGGAAGCCATTGTTGGTATTTCTCCTAGATTTCAAAAACTAAGAAATCCAATCCTGAGAAAAATAATGGCTTCCAGGACTACTATACAGATGGCGGCAGGTATTGGGAACTGCAGGGTTGAAGACTTTTATTTGCAATTGTCGGCCTTTGGTTTTCAGTCGGTAAATAATGACAACACAAATGAGCCTGCTGAGTCCAGGCCTTTGTACATGCAATCGATTGGAAACTATGAGATAATTGATTTTGATGTTAGGCCCATACTGGAACAGGGTAATGATCCTCTTAAATCTATAATGAATAAGATAATAGAGATTCAATCTACTCAGGTCCTTAGGATTATCAACAGTTTTAGGCCTACCCCACTGATGCAATTACTATCTGATAAAGGATTTGAATCTTATGCAGAAAGAATAACGGATGATGTATTTCATATCTATTTTCACCAAGCCGAAAAAGCAAATGCTCCTATATTTAAAGAGTACGAGGAGTCAGTAGAATCGTGGGACAAAGTATGGGATGAGTTTCAAAATAATTTAGTGGAAATTGACGTGAGAAATTTGGAAATGCCAGGCCCGATGGAAGCAATTCTCTCTGCTTTGCAAACACTTGAAAAAGGGAAAGCTTTATATGTATACCATAAACGGGTTCCGCTATATTTATTACCTGAATTGGCTGAAATGAGTTTTAGGGTTTCTATTAATAAGCTCTCTGAATCTGATGTACGTTTGTTAATTTATAAATGAATAAATGTCTGTAGTTAATCATACTCCACTTACTAAAACAACTCACTGGAAAGTAGTGATTCCTTTCTATGGTTATGGTGCTATTGCACTTTTGGTAAGTACAGTATTACTTCTTTTATCTGCGAATAACTTACTGAATCATTATTTTTCCCCCGGTAATCTTGCTATTACACATTTGATGGCACTTGGATGGGGCACTATGATGATTTTAGGAGCGAGTCATCAGTTGATTCCCGTTTTAATTGAATCTGAATTGTATAGTATTAAACTGGCAATGTTAACATTTTTGCTTGCAGGGATTGGCATTCCATTATTGGTAGTTGGATTTTACGAGTTTAATATGGGAGCTCCTGCTAAATGGGGCGGAAGATTGATACTGATATCTGTGATAGTCTATTTGTATAATTTATTTAAAAGCATTAAGAACAGCCGGAAGGAAAATATACACGCTCTTTTTTTGTTTACGGCAACTGCTTGGTTGCTGGTTACCTCAACCTTAGGGTTAATGTTGATTTATAATTTTTCCTTTCCCTTATTTCAAAAGAATTCAGTTGATTATTTACCCTTGCATGCACATGTAGGAATTGTTGGATGGTTCTTGCTTACCATCATTGGGGTTGGTTCAAAACTTATTCCTATGTTTTTGATTTCAAAATACTTCAATAGCAACCTGCTTTGGCGTATTTATGGGTTAATCAATACCGGACTAATACTGTTTGTTTTACTTTTTTTGTATTCAGAATCCTTGCTCTACTTATTTATTCCCGTTGTATGTATTTTTTCGGGAATTGTGTTGTTTGTTATTTATTGTTATAAAGCATATAAACAAAGGATAAAGTTGAAAGTAGATGAACCCATGAAAATTTCTTTGGTTGCCATTCTGCTTAATTTATTTCCCGTTTTATTTCTAATTATCATAATAGTCCATGCTACATTTACCAATACCGTTAGTTTTTCAGTAGTAATGGGATACGGATTTGTCATTTTCTTTGGTTGGATTACAGCAATCATTTTTGGAATGACATTTAAAACACTGCCATTTATTGTCTGGAACAAAGTATTTCAATATAAGAATCAAATAACTGTAACAATAAATCCCAAAGACCTGTATAGTAAGTTAATTTACAAATGGATGATATTTTTTTACTGGACGGGTTTTTCAATTTTCTTAATAGGATTATTGATGAATAATGTCTTACTGATTTCTTGTGGGGCTGGTTTATTGGTTATAGCTGCGCTTTTTTATGGTTGGAATATTATACGTATAATTCTTTTTAAAGCACCTCTTGATGAATATAATAACCAATAACAATGCCATGTGTTCCTTCGCAATTGATGTTTTGCGTAGCGTAGAAGATCCTGAAATTGGCTTAAATATTATTGATTTGGGATTGGTTTATCAGATTGATTTTGATGAAGAGAGCAAAAAGATATTTTGTACCATGACGCTCACTACCCAGTTTTGTCCAATGGGGGAATCTATATTGAATACAGTTAAGCTTTCTTTGGAAAAGTTTTTTTCAGACTTTACAGCTGAAGTATATTTAACCTTTGAACCATCCTGGAATAGTGATCGAATCAGTGAGATGGGTAGAATATTTTTAAATAGAAAATAGATGTTAAGTATTACCTGCAAAACTGCTATCAAAGCCACTATTTATCTGGCTTCAAAATTAGACTCAGAACAAAAAGCAAGTATTAAAGAAATTGCTGAATACATAGATGCCAGTGAGCATACGGTTGGGAAAATGTTGCAGACACTGGTTAAAGAGAATATTATCAAGAGTGCCAAGGGACCCTCTGGCGGTTTTTATATTACAGCCAATCAAACCCAGTTGTCAGTTTTGAAAATTGTGCTTGCCATTGATGGTGAAGATCGGTTTAATGAATGTGGGCTTGGCCTGAGCAAATGCTCCTCAACTCACCCCTGCCCTATTCACAATGATTATAAAATAGTCAGGGATGGATTTAAAAAGATTTGTGTTCAGAATAAAATTGCAGATTTATGCGTCCCCTTTAATAAAGGCATCGCATTTTTAATGGGTTGATTCAGTAAATATTTTTTCTGCTTCATTGTCTTCGTATACTTTAATTAATTGCAGCAATTGCTTTTTCAGTTTCTCTGTAATTTTCTCGTATCCTTTCTGCCCATATATATTCTTCATTTCTCTGGGATCTTTCTCTAAATCAAATAATTCCCATCCTTCCACTCTGGTATAAAACCGGATCAATTTATACCTGCCTGTACTAATGCCAAAATGTGGGGAAACAGCGTGTTCGCCATTTTCATAATAATGGTAATACATGGCATCCCTCCCCTTTTTCTGATTCCTGTTTACCAATGGCAAAAAGGATTTTCCCTGCATATCAGTGGGTACTTGAATTTTTGCTGCATCTAAAATGGTAGGTGCAATATCCAGGTTCATGACCAACTGTTCATTGATGCTTCCGGCAGGAATAATCCCCGGATAGCGCATGACCATCGGGGTACGAAAAGATTCCTCATACATGAATCGCTTATCGAACCATCCGTGTTCGCCCATATAAAATCCCTGATCACTCACGTAAATAACGATGGTGTTTTTGGTTAATTGATGATTGTCTAGATAAGCAAGTGTACGACCGATATTTCTGTCTAATGAGGCAGCCGTTGCCAGATAGTCCTGCATGTATCGCTGGTACTTCCATTCCGTTAATGCCTTACCGGTTAAATTTCTTTGTTTCAGGTCGCTGTTTACTGAATCGTAGAATTCCATATAAGCTTTCCGCTGAACCGGATTCATTCTTTTTATGGATAACTCCTTTTCTTCTTCTGCTTTGTTTTCAAACATTTTTAAGTCGTATCCCATTCGCATCGTTTTGTCGATGGTCATATCCTGCACCGCAGCAGCAGCCCTTGTTTCATAACTATCGTAAAAATTTTCGGGCAATGGAAATTGGGTTTTGGTAAAAAGTCTTAAATCACGGGTATCGGGCATCCAGGTTCGATGGGTATTCTTGTGTCCGATTACCAGGCAAAATGGTTTTGCAGTATCCCGCTTATTTAGCCATTCTTCAGCTACATCTTCCACCACATCGGATGCATAGCCCTCGAATCTTTTTCTTTCTCCATTCATCATTAGAAAATCAGGATTGTAATAACTGCCCTGACCGGGTAAAACCTGCCAGAAACCAAAACCTTCCGGATTCGACTGCAAGTGCCATTTCCCAATCCATGCGGTTTGGTAACCCACTTTCCCAAGTTCCTTGATAAACGAATTCTGTGCCCCATTAAAATTGGCACTGACATTGTCCCTGAATCCGTTTTTGTGACTGTATTTACCGGTTAAAATCACCGCTCTGCTTGGCCCGCAGATACTATTGGTTACATAGGCTTTATTAAATCTTACCCCTTCATTTGCAATTCTGTCAATATTCGGGGTTTGCATGAATTTGCTACCATACGCACTAATGGTTTGATAAGCATGATCATCAGAAACGATAATAACAATATTGGGGCGCTGTGCAGCCAACCAAAATTGGTTCAATAAAAGGAAAAGCAGCAGCATGTATTTTTTCATATCAACAAGTTAAACCAGTACTTTAACTACCATTTTCCTGATTATGCCATCCCCAATCATGGGTGCATGCACATCTTCTGGAAAATAAATGGCAAAATGTCCTGCTTTTAAATTAAAAAAGATTTCGGGGGAATCATCATAAAACAGCACATCTTTTTCCGGACTGTATTCTCCTCTTGGGTTCATACAGTTGTTGCGTGATTTCCATCCAACTTTCTCCATGCCCTCAAACACTATTTGAATATCTATGTAACGATTATGACATTCGAAATAATCAGTGGATTCCTTTTCACTTACCAATGATTCCTGAATTACGATGGCACGGATATTCTCTTCTTCCCATTGGGTTTCCCCAACAGGCATTTCATCTATCTTGCAAGCTGCAATGAATGCCATCGCTTTCTCAAACCTTGGATGCAGTTTTTGGTATTTTATCATTTGTGCTACTGAATCTACAATCATATAGTTATCTTATTAAGTATAAACTTCCCGATAAAAGGGGTTCACCATTCCCTCTGTTAATAATAAAATAATACACACCGGTTGGAACTTCTTTGCCGTTCAGCTTCCCGTTCCAGCCCCTGAAATAGGGCTTGGTCTGAAATACAACCTGTCCGTATCTGTTAAATACACTAACAGAACCATTGGGATAGGTTTCCAGTCCGGGGATAATCCATTCGTCGTGTATTCCATCCCCATTGGGTGAAAAGGAATTGGGAGGATTGATGCTGGCTAAAACCCTTACCAATGTGGTATCTGATTCTGAAGTACATCCATTCATTCCATAGGCTGTTAAAGTGTATTGCTGGGTACTGAAAGGACTTACCAATGGCGTTAATGAATTCGGAGGCATTAAATTGACCAATGGTTGCCAGGTAAATCCATTGTACTGTCCATCAATTTTACCCAATAAGGCAGTACTGTTTCCCTGCATAATTGTTTTGTCGGGACCAGCATCCACTTGCGGGGGTTT
The DNA here is from genome assembly GCA_937907555.1 of uncultured Sediminibacterium sp. Lineage (GTDB taxonomy): Bacteria > Bacteroidota > Bacteroidia > Chitinophagales > Chitinophagaceae > Sediminibacterium. Next base: position 1,733 of record CALEST010000387.1, on the reverse strand, counting down.
AATAACCTGAACTGGAATGTTAAGGGTATCTGTGCAAGCTTGTACATTTTTTATGATTACCTGATATTGAGTTGTATCAACTGGCTTTACCCAGAGCGAAGATCCACTATGAATGCTTGCTCTGCTATTATTGTACCAATCCTGTGTTGTGCCTCCAATGGCTGTGAGCAAGGTACTGTCACCCAGACAAATAACAGTATTGCCGGTGAATCTTGCGTTTATGGCATTGAATGCTGTAACCCTAACAGTATCTGTGGATGAACATCCATTGGAAGTGGTAACCTTCACAATATACCTGCCGGTATCCGATCTGTTTACTGCTGCTAATTGAGGATTTTTCTCCGTTGAGCTGAAATTGTTTGGCCCTGTCCAGAGATACGATAAATTGGATCCGGAACCGGAAGCAGCAGCAAAATTCACCGCTCCTCCAAAACATTGGTTAATCACCTGGTTCCCAATTTGGGGAGCCTGTGAATTAATTTGAATGGTAATCGGCAGTGAAGCGGTCTGACAGGAAACAACGCCTGAATAAACAGATTCACTGGCCAACAACCGGTATTGAAAATTCCCGACATTCGTTGGTGTTCTGTTGAAATTGGTTTGATTGGCATTGCTCAGATTGTTCCAGCTGATTCCTGCATTGTTACTGATTTGCCATTGATACACCGGGTTGTTGTATCCCTGTCCTACTTCCATAGAAAGTAACATGGGATTCTGTTCGTTAAAACATACTGTTTTATTAAAAGTATTCACCCCATCAATTTTGGCTGACATGGTTGGGCCACAGGGTCTGAAAGTGATATCATCAATTGCCAGATCATTGCCACATCCGGCACCTGCGTTGCTGGTGATTTTCAATACTACGCTGTTGGTATTTAAAGGAGGCTTGAAAAGGAAACCAAACTGTTTAAAACTTAGAACACTGGTTTCATTGATATTCCCGGTACTATAGGTTTCCAAAACGGTACCATTACTGGTTTCTATTGTAAAAGTTAAATTGGGCTTTGTTCCATTGCCACCGCAGCTGGTAGGTTTTAAAACATTGGCTACCCAGGCGCCAAATTCATAAGTGGTATTGCCACATAATCCTGTAATGGTTTCTATATAAAAAACACTGGGGGCATTGGTAGCATTGATAAGCATCATTTTACCTTCTTCGTCACCGGTATGGTCTCTGGTTATATCATGCCAGGTATTGGTGAAGCAACCTAATGCAGAGCTGACAATAGAATAATTACCATCATTCGGGCAGGAATTGGCAACATAACCGAGGTTGGTGATGCCCGGTTGCAGTGGGCCAGTAGGATTGTTTTTGTTTCCAAAACTTATATTAACAACAGGATTACCCAGACTTCCCGTACATAATTGTGCAGTAATCTCTGTTACAAAAAATAGAAAAATGAATAAGAATAAATATTTCACTTGCTTGCTTCAGTCTGTAAATTACAGAATCTCATTAACTATTTTCTGAAGCCTCCTCAATTTTTGCTACTGCAATCAAATCTGTTAAATCAACATTGATTGGAAGTGCACCTATTTGAACGATTGCTCTTTTTCCTCTTATCTCCTTTACTTCTCCAACCTGGTAATTTTTTTTGAGCTTAACCAATGTGCCCGGTTCAATTTCTGTGTTTAATTCCCTGTACTTTTTATCTACTTTTTTGGCTAGCTTGTTTACTACAATGGTTTCTTTTTGTTTGAAGAGTAGGTTTTGAAGGTTTTTAACTACTTCA
>CALEST010000386.1 GCA_937907555.1 uncultured Sediminibacterium sp. | reverse complement strand
TGGATTATACCATCAGAGCCACACATACCGGTTTATATACCGCTGGTCTTGCTTCCATTCAAAGCATGTATGCTCCGGCATTAAAAGCGCATTCCAATTCCATTAAAATCAGAATTGAACAATAACCATGCAGGTAGACACACTTATTATAGGCCAGGGGTTATGTGGTAGTTTTTTAAGTTGGAACTTACTAAATGAGGGCCAGCGGGTTATGGTAGTGGATACAGCAAAGCTATACACAGCAACCAAAGTAGCCAGTGGTGTTATCAATCCGGTTACCGGAAGAAGAATTGTCAGAACCTGGGAAATAGAAACCTTTATGCCCTTTGCGGTAAATGCTTATCAGGAAATGGGAAAGGAATTATCCGTTGAATTGATTCGCCAATGTAATGTGCTTGATTTTCATAGTACGCCTGAAAATAAAATCGCCTTTTCCGAAAGACTAAAAACCGAAACAGAATATTTATCGGAAGTAGATGAAAAAAACTGGAATTCCTTTTTTCATCTTCAGTTTGGCATTGGTGAAATACATCCCTGCTGGTTGATTCAACTGAATGATCTGCTGGAAGGGTGGAGAAAGAAGCTTATTTCAGCAAACGCTTTGATAGAAAGCAAATTCAACTTCCATGACTGTATGGTTAAGGATGAAATCATCCATTGGAAAGATATATCAGCTGACCGTATCATTTTTTGTGATGGTAATGCAGGAACAACCAACCCCTGGTTTCAACTCCTGCCCTTTGCTCCCAATAAAGGAGAAGCCATTATTGCCTCCATACCCGATTTGCCTAGAAACCATATCTACAAGCAAAGCCTTAGCCTGGTTCCCTGGAAAGAAGATTTGTTCTGGATAGGCTCTACCTATGAATGGAAATACGATCATCCCAATCCAACACCTGCCTTCAGGGAAAAAGTGGAGTTCCAATTAAAAAACTGGCTCAAGTTACCCTATCAGATTGTGGATCATATGGCATCAGAAAGACCTGCCAATATTGAGCGGAGACCTTTTGTGGGGTTCCACCCCATTCAAAAAAATATTGGCATACTCAATGGGATGGGAACCAAGGGTTGTAGTCTGGCCCCCTATTTTGCACATCAGTTTGCACAGCATATTATCAATAACCAACCCATTCACACATTGGCCAGCATCGATCGTTTCAAGAATATTTTAAGTCGATAATTGCTTACAAAAAATTAATATTGTGCCACAAAAGAATTTGAATGGAGCAGCCCCCTTCGGTACATGATGACAGATACGATATTCCGCTGAAATACCGGAAGATGGAAAATCTCCATATTGTATTTTGGCTATTCAAAGATGTGGCCTGGTGTCTTGGACTCAGATGGCTGGGCACTTCAATGATTCTCCCCACTTTACTGATTTCTATTATTATTGCCTACAGAACCCGTCAGTACATGTCCGAATTATGCCATAACCTGGCGATAACGGTGTGGATTTCTGCCAACTCTTACTGGATGGTCAGCGAATTTTTTGGATTTGACCATATTGAAATCTGGAACGGATATACCTATAAGCATATAGCACTGATTCCTTTCACCCTCGGAATTTTAATACTGGGATATTTTTATTTAGTTTGGAAACCGATGCAAAAGAGTAAATCTGCCTATTAAATAAACAGGCCCCATTCGTCTTCAAAGCTATCTTTCTGAAAAGTACTTACCCATTGTTTATAGAGTTCTCTGAACTTATACAAGGCTTCTTCAATTACCTGTTTATGAGCTTCGTCTGCCCACCCCATCAAAACGGCAAAACCAATCTGCTCCATCATTTGCTTTGCATTGGTTCTGATAACAGATGCATTTTCCATTTTCAGTACATATAAATCCATACTTATAGCACCGATTATTTTGGGAGCAACAATCATTACATTTTCGTAAATCAAGGCCTTGGTAGAAGCAGGATGGGTTTCTTCTCCATCATCTGCCAGATTTTCTGCAAAGGCAACCACCAACCCAAATACTTCTCTCCATTGATTGTACATGGCTTTAGCAATCGCCCTGGCCGGCCCTCTGCGCCACTCTTCGGCTGCATCATCAGGCCCAACTTTGTAGCGGCTTTCATCCCACTCCGGCAAAAAATTCAGGTCATTCAAATTCATAGAATGAAGTTAATTCATTTCAGCTTTTAAAAAGCGGGCAGTATGACTGGTTTTATGCTGCAGCATTTTCTCTGGCGTTCCTTCAAATAAAATCTGGCCTCCGCCATCTCCGCCTTCAGGGCCCAGATCAATGATATAGTCGGCCATTTTTACTACATCGAGATTGTGTTCAATAACGAGTACTGTATTGCCTCTGTCCACCAGTTTGTTCAATACATCCAGCAAATGACTGATGTCCTGAAAATGCAAACCCGTAGTAGGTTCATCCAGAATATAAAATGTTTTACCAGTATCTTTCTTACCCAGTTCAGTTGCCAGTTTCACTCGCTGTGCTTCACCCCCACTCAGAGTTGTGGCAGACTGACCCAATGTGATATAGCCCAATCCTACTTCCTGCAATACTTTAATCTTTCTGTACAAATAAGGAACAGGCTGAAAGAATTCGCAGGCTTCATCCACCGTCATGTTCAGCACATCACTGATAGATTTTCCCTTGTAACGGATTTCCAATGTTTCCCGATTGTATCTTTTGCCATTGCATTTCTCACAGTTTACATATACATCTGGCAGAAAATTCATTTCAATCACTTTCATTCCCCCGCCTTCACAAATTTCACATCTACCGCCCTTAACATTAAAGGAAAAACGACCCGCTGCATAACCCCTAATTTTAGCTTCGGGTACAGCAGCAAACAAAGTTCTGATTTCTGTAAAGAATCCACAATACGTAGCAGGGTTACTTCTTGGTGTTCTACCAATGGGTGACTGATCAATTTCAATCACTTTGTCAATATGCTCCAATCCTTTCACAGAATGAAATGGCATAGGGGTTACTTTGCTATTGTAACAATGCTTCGCTAAGATTGGATACAGGGTTTCATTAATCAAAGTGCTCTTACCGCTACCACTTACCCCACTCACCACAATTAAATTACCGAGTGGTAAACGAACAGAAACATTTTTTAAATTATTTCCAGAAGCCTTA
>CALEST010000385.1 GCA_937907555.1 uncultured Sediminibacterium sp. | reverse complement strand
GTAACCAGACCATTGTTGCAGAAGCTACGCTGACCGGAACGACCCGTACTGATACTCTGCGTTTCTTTGTAGCCAGTGCTCCGGTGATAGCCCCGCTTCCTGCAGGGGTAAGAGACGGCATCAACTATGAAGCAGGCAATACTTCAGTTGTACTGGTATTGAATGCACCCGGAAAGAACAGGGTTTCTGTTATTGGTGATTTCCCTGGCAGTAACTGGATTGAACAAACTAATTACGTAATGAATAAAACTCCGGACGGTAATCATTGGTGGCTGCGTATTACAGGTTTAACACCCGGACAAGAATATTTATTTCAATACCTGGTGGATGGAACGCTGAAAGTAGGAGACCCTTATGCCGAAAAGATTCTTGATCCTTTTAATGATGGTTTTATAACTGCGGCTACATATCCCGGGATTAAGCCTTATCCAACAGGGTTAACCACTGGAAATGTGAGCATACTTCAGACAAATGCACCTGCATATAACTGGACTGTTACTAATTTCAACCGTCCTGATAAAAGAAACCTGGTGATCTATGAAATGCTGGTAAGGGATTTTGTAGCGGCACATGACTGGAAGACGATCCGTGATACCCTTAGTTATCTTCAGCGCCTGGGAGTGAATGCCATTCAATTGATGCCATTTAATGAGTTTGATGGAAATGAAAGTTGGGGGTATAATCCTTCCTACTTCCTGGCACCCGACAAATATTATGGTCCTAAGAACAGTTTAAAGGAGTTTATTGATACCTGTCACCGCAGAGGGATAGCCGTTATTATGGATATTGCATTAAACCATACTACAGGTGCTTCACCGCTGGCAGCTTTATATTGGAATTCCTCAACTAATCAACCCGCAGCAAATAATCCCTGGCTTAATGTTACGGCTACTCATCCATTCAGTGTATTTAATGATTTCAACCACGAAAGCTTACGAACCCGGTATTTTACAAGCCGTGTTATTGAGCATTGGTTACAGGAGTATAAGCTGGATGGATTCCGTTGGGATCTTTCCAAAGGGTTTACACAAACCAACTCAGGAAGTAATGTAGGGTTATGGGGGCAGTACGATGCCAGCCGGGTTGCTATCTGGAAGAGATATTATGATACGATGCAACTGAAATCGCCTGGCACATATTGTATTTTAGAGCACTTTGCAGATAACAGTGAGGAGATAGAACTTTCCAATTATGGAATGTTACTTTGGGGAAACAATACTGCTCAATGGCAGGAAGCAACAATGGGCTACACAAGCACTTCAAATTTTGAAGGAAATATTCATACTGTCCGTAATTGGTCCAATCCCCATTTGATTGGCTATATGGAAAGTCATGATGAAGAAAGATTAATGTATAAGAATTTGCAGTTTGGAAACACTGCAGGTACTTACAATACAAAAGATTTAAATACTGCACTAAAGCGTATGGAACAGGCTGCAGCTTTCTTCTTCAATATTCCCGGACCCAAAATGATGTGGCAATTTGGAGAGTTGGGATACGATTATTCCATAAATCACTGCCCCGATGGCACCATTAATAATAACTGCCGTACGGCTAATAAACCCATTCGTTGGGATTATAAAAATGTGATACAGCGGCAACGTCTTTATGACATCTACAGCGCAATGAATAAGCTGCGCTTTCATCCATGGTATAAAGATATTTATATCGCCAATGCTGTTTCGATTGACAGAAGCCTTGCCGGCGGATTTAAGTTTTTACGGCTCAGAAGTGCTAATGATACATCCTGTGTGGTAGTAGTTGGAAATTTTGATGTAGTGCAGCAGAGCGGAACAGTAACATTTCCGGTAGCAGGCACCTGGTATGATTATTTGAATGGGGGAACATTTACAGCAACCGGCACTGCCCAAAGTTTTACCTTGCAGCCAGGTGAATACAGGGTGTTGTTAAACCGGAATCTCACCAATGCAGTAGTGACTTCAACTGGTGGATCGCCTACTGTATCAGCTGCGGGATTAACGGCTTCATTGTTCCCTAACCCTGCAACCAGCAATTCGGTTTTGGAGATAAATGTACCGGAAACAGGTAAAGTACAGGTTGAATTATATAACCAGCTGGGTCAACAGATTAAAACTGTTTTCTCTGACAGGT
>CALEST010000384.1 GCA_937907555.1 uncultured Sediminibacterium sp. | reverse complement strand
TGCATACAGATATAGGGCACTTTTAATTCAGCAACTGTAGAAAGCATTTCTTTAAAGTATCGGCCACCGCTGATATCATTTACCATATCCGCTCCGGCTGCAACAGCAGCAGCTGCTACTTCCGGATAATAAGTGTCCACCGAAATGAGCGTGGATGGGAATTTGTTTTTTACTGCTTCTATAACCGGAATAACCCTGTTAATTTCTTCTTTTACTTCTACAATTTCGCTGTTGGGTCGGGTACTCTGTCCGCCAATATCCAGAATGAAAGCTCCTTCCTGTATCATGGTTCCGGCTTTCGTTAGGGCAGATTCTGTTGTAGCAGCCCTGCTGACCCCGTAAAAAGAATCAGGGGTTGCATTGATTATTCCCATAACAACGGGTTGATCAATACTAATTAAACTTCCTTTGCTGTTTAGTGTAAACATAGCTGCGTTTCAATTAAATTGCAATCAATTCAAAGATATTCTTAAAATGCAGGATACCAACAACCAATACTTACAGGCTGTTCAAACAAGTAAAGACATTTTTATTAAAAAGACCAAAGATTATGGTACTGCCTGGAGGGTATTGAGAACCATTTCAGTAGTGGATCAGATTTTTATTAAAGCTCTGCGCATTAGAACCATTCAGGAACTGAAGACCCAGAAAGTAGGAGACGATATAAAATCTGAATTCATGGGTATTCTGAATTACGCCATCATTGGATTGATTCAACTGGAATTGGGTAATCCAACTGTGGAAGAATTACCGGTTGACACTACCGAACAATTGTATCAGAAACAGGTTCAGTTTGCTATGGATACCATGCAATCCAAGAACCACGACTATGGCGAAGCATGGAGGGAAATGAGCCAGGAAAGTTTTGCCGATTTAATTCTAATGAAATTATTGCGCATCAAACAGATATTACAAAACGACGGCAAGACCCTGATTAGTGAGGGTATTGATGCCAATTATGTTGATATAATCAATTACTCGGCATTTGCTTTGATTCTGATTCAGGAAGGAAAACACTAAAACATGAAAAATTTGCTTTGGCTGATTCGTTGGTTTGTTGGACTGCTGTTTATTTTTTCCGGTCTCATTAAAGTGAATGATCCTATTGGACTCAGCTATAAAATGCAGGAATTCTTTGAAGTGTGGG
>CALEST010000383.1 GCA_937907555.1 uncultured Sediminibacterium sp. | reverse complement strand
AGAAAGCAATATCAGGAAGATTATTCAAAGGTCTTCTATTCTGGTATTGAAGAGAACCCGAAAAGTTCAACCCATTTCCAATACCCGCATTATAATTGATTCGGAAAAAATCCGCCTCATAAATTTTCATGAAATTCTGTTCTCGCAAAAGCGTATAAATAGAGTTAATGGGTTCAGAAATAGGAGCAGCATTGTTAAACTGAAAAACCTTTTTACCCCCCGCAATCTGCAAAGACTGATAATATTTTTTCCCAAAACTATAATTCAAGGCAAGTGAAGGATTAAAATGCTTATTGGCGAATCCATATCGGAATTCAGGAGTAATGGTTAAAGATTTTCTACCCTCGTATTGTTTGGTCCATTGCGGCGCAACCAGTAAAACACCGCCTTCCACTGTATTAAAGTTCAGCGAATTAATTAGGGGATCAATACGCAAAGTAGTTTTCTCTTTACGCTTAGAAAAGAATTTACCGGTAAGCAAAATAGCCCCGATACTGATCTTGTTTCTTATTTTGTCGAGTGAATCCAGGTAAGCAGGGGATTCTCTTACTTTCTCCAGGCTGTCTTTTTTCTGGTAATCCCTTACTTCTTCAGCCAACAAGGGTAATGGACGGATACTATCCCAATAGGACATTGTTTTTTTATTGGCACTATCTTCATACCGGCGAATTACATTATTGAAAAATTTGGGTTTAAAAACAGGAACAATATCAAACTGATTGTACACCTGAAGGAAGCTTCCAAAAAAATCAAATCCAAAAAATTTCCCATAGGGATAAATCATTTGCTGTTTAATTACCCAAAAAGATTTTAAAGGCACGTATTGTTGCTGAATAACCAATGAATCAAGCAATTGCATTTGTTGCTCTCTCACCAGCTTTAAATCTACACTTTGAATATGCCAGTCATTTTCAGTTATATGAATATAACCCGTAAACAATGGTTCATAATTTCTTTTGGGCGCCACTCGAATGCGATTGATTTCTTTTCCTGATTCATAAAATGTGCCCTCAAATTTGTACCGATAAAAGTTCAGTGCATTATCCGATATAGGGGATATAAACCCTCTGGGATTCAACCCATCTCCCAGGGATACCATATTGTCGTAAAAAGAAATAATCTGTGGGTTCCCAAAACCAAACCCATTGCTTCTGCCACTTACTTTTGTTGAAACAATCTCTACTTTTCTTTGATTGGGTTCGCTAACAGAATACTTTGCAATAGTTTCAGACAGGAATAACATTTTTCTTTTACTGGTATCGCCATCTTCAAAATCTACTTTCTGCCCCAGAAAAGTTTTGGGATAATTCCGCAGCTGCATCTGACCCTTTATGTACACTTCAGCAGAAAATTCTTTGATTTCAGTGGCATTTTCTTTTCTCCTGGCTATGGCATTTCTGATAATGCCGTATGCCGGATCTTCTCCACCTGTTTTTACAACCACTTCATTCAATTGATAGGTTTGATTCTCCAGAAAAACATCAAGATTGATTGGCTGATTGGTAACTACAATATTTTTTTCCTGCGACTGATATCCTATAAATTGAAACACCAGCGTGTATTTGCCCGGGTTGAGCAATAAACTGTAAAAACCATTACTATTGGCAGTAGCACCCCTGGTAGTGCCTTTTACCAGAACAGAAGAAAATGGCAAGGGAGACTGATTGGAAGCAGAACCAATAACACCTGAAACGGTATTGGCCCATAATGGCAACTGGGCTATAAAGAATAATAACAGAACTGCTGCCTTCTTACACATACATTTTATTTTCAATACAAAAAAAGCCCCAATACCTGAGAATTCAGGTTGGGGCATTATAAATTGATGTTAATTTATTATCCTTTGATGCGATCCTGCCAGGCAAGCATTCCTCCGGTAACATTAATCAGATTAGAGAAACCTGCCGTTTCCAGAATCAAACAAGCCTGTCCGCTTCTGTTTCCGCTTCTGCAATAGATATGGATGGGTTCATTTTTCAAATGTTCAATTTCATCCAATTGCATTGTTTGAATATGACCCAGCGGAACATGCATACCTCCAATATTAAAATCAGCTCTTTCGTGAGGCTCTCTTACATCCACCAGGTTAATAGATTCTCCGCTATCCAGTTTGGCTTTTAATTCTTCTACAGTAATTGTTTGCATACAATATTTTTAAGGATGATGATTTACAGTATCTTTTACAGGTGCCTGTTCACTAATGTAAAGGTCGATTAATTGTCCGGATCTGATTTTATTTTTTACAGGATTACCATCAGCACCCGGTATTTCACTCCAGAGAGGAGGATTTTGACGGATGATAAAAGCACTGGCAGAATCTCTTATTGAACCAGCTGCTACAATGGACCCAATGTTAACATTCAACCCGGTCAGGGTTTCTTTTGCCTGTTCCAGCGTAAGACCCACTAAATCCGGCACGTCCAGCTCGTCTCCACCAATACCGCTGCCCAACACCAGATTAATAATGGTACCTATTGGAACTTTCTGGCCGGGTTTAACGGGTGTTCCGTTAATCAATTGCTCTAAAACAGCATTCCGGGCAATATCCGGTTTGTAGGTAACAAAGCCTAGTTTCAACCCAAGACTTTGCAGATACATTTCCGCACTGCGAATTGAAAACCCTGTTAGATTGGGCATTTCAACCTGTGGGGGAATGGTTCTGTTCAGTGTTAAATAAATTCTTCTGCCTGTTTTAACAATAGCATCTGCTTCCGGAGACTGTCTGATTACTGCCTGCTTGGCAATGGTGTCTATGTAAACTGAATCCTGAATCACTACTTCAAATCCCTGATCTTCCAGTAATTTTTGCGCAGCAATAATATGCTGACCCGCAACATTGGGCACTTTTTCAAATTTGCCATATCCGGTTATCCAGTCAAGTGATCCAAAAAATAAGAGTATTAACAGCAGAATAATTCCTATTCCTGTTAACATATTTACCCAAAGTGGTTTATCTGTAATGAACTTAAACACTTGCTATATTTAATTAAGAAAACAATTTAGTGAAAAGCCTGCTCAATTACTGCTGAATAAAAATCAGTCAGACTCATTCCCATTGCTCTCACTTGCTGAGGAATTACGGAAGCATCACTTTGACCAGGTACGGTATTTACTTCCAGCATAAATGGTTTCTGATGCTGGGTGTCGTAAATAAAATCTACCCTGACTACTCCCCTGCAATTGAATATTTCATAAACCCTTTTGGCTGAGGCTTCCAAAGCAATTTTCATCGTCTCATCTATCTCTGCCGGAGTAGTTTCTATGCTCTTTCCCTGATACTTGGCTTCAAAATCGAAGAATTCATTCTGGGTTGTTATTTCTGTAATGGGCAATACTCTGATGACTCCATCCTGCTTGAATACCCCAATCGTAAATTCCCTGCCGCTGATGAATTCTTCTATCAGAATCTGATGATCTTCTCTAAAAGCTTTGGCAATAGCAGTCTCCAGTTCATCGGAATGGTTTACTTTACTCATACCAATACTGCTACCTCCATTGTTGGGTTTCACAAACAAGGGCAATTGTAGCTGGGAAAGTATTTCATTAACGGGTACATGCGTATGACTAAACAAATGCATAGACTTCGCCACAGCAATACCTCCAAAAGAAGCAACCGCAACCGTGTAGCGTTTGTTCATGGTTAGTGCGGAAGTGGCTGCATCGCAACTGGTATAAGGCAACCCAATCAAATCAAAATATCCCTGCAACTTCCCGTCTTCACCCGGAGTGCCATGAATGCACATCAATGCCACGTCAAAAACTACTTTTTCATTGTTCTCCACAATGGAAAAATCAGCTTTATTCACGGGTTGTTTTTCACCTGAAGCAGATTCATACCACCAGCCGGTGGCATTGATATCAATTTTATAAACGAGATACTTATTCCGGTCTACATGATTGCCAACCGTCAAAGCACTCTTGTAACTGATTTGGGCTTCTCCACTCAGGCCTCCTGTAACCAATGCAACTTTTCGCTTCATTTGATTATTTGTGCAATTAAATATGCATTTTAGCCTTCTTGGCCATTAATTCTTCAACGGTTTCCTGATACATTTCATCAGGCACACAGCAATCTACCGGACAAACAGCTGCACACTGAGGCTCTTCATGAAATCCCTGACACTCGGTACACTTATTGGGAACGATAAAATAGGTGTCCAGACTAATGGGCGCAAAACGCTGGTCGGCATCAACAGTAGACCCGTCCATTAACTGAAAACTTCCCTTGATAGTGGTACCGTCGGCAATTGCCCACTCTACTCCTCCTTCATAAATTGCATTATTTGGACATTCAGGCTCACAGGCGCCACAATTGATACACTCTTCTGTTATTTTGATTGCCATACGAAATGGGTTTGTTAGGTTTGTAAAATTACTTTTGCAGTACCAAAAATACGGTTGACAAATGATTTTACAAGAACGAATTGGATTATTATCCCGATTAGGTCAATATATTCTGTCGAATACCCCCGACTGGCAGGAAGTTAAAGAAAGGGCTTATCGTGAAAACCAGTGGTTTGTTCCGGAATTCATTGAAAAAGCCAGCGAGCAAATTGCCCTAACCTTTCTTGATGAAAAACAATTGACAGACTGGGCAGAAAAATACAAGGTTCCCGCATCAATCGCCCATCCCAAACAGGTAGGCATTGTAATGGCCGGAAATATTCCACTGGTAGGTTTTCACGACTTCCTATGTGTGTTTGTTTCAGGTCATATCAGTGTAATTAAACCTTCTTCCAAAGACGAAGTACTTATTAAGCACCTGGTAGCCAAATTGTATGAATGGGATGTTAGAATACAGAACTGGGTAACTTTTGCAGAAAAACTGAAAGGGCTGGATGCCTATATTGCAACCGGCAGTAATAATTCCAGCCGCTATTTTGATTATTATTTTGGCAAATACCCGAATATCATCCGAAGAAACAGAACATCTGTTGCCATTTTAGGGGGATCAGAATCGCCTGAAACACTATCCTTACTCGCAGATGACGTGCTGCAGTATTTTGGTTTGGGCTGCAGAAATGTAACGCAGGTTTATGTTCCTGAAAACTATCATTTCGAACCCCTGCTGGCAGCGCTGAAGAAATATCCTGATTTCATTGACTACCATAAATACAAGCACAATTTCGACTATCATCTGGCATTACTAATCATGGGTGGTAAATATTATATGAACAACGACCTGGTAGTGCTTACAGAAAACAGTTCTCCGTTTTCCCCTGTGAGTCAACTGCACTATACTTTTTATGAAAACAGGGAAACATTAATGGAGCAACTAAAAAAAGACGAGAATATCCAATGTATAGTTGCAGAGGGAATGGTGGATT
>CALEST010000382.1 GCA_937907555.1 uncultured Sediminibacterium sp. | reverse complement strand
AGAACCGGATTCTGTTCCATTCCTTTTAAAACGGGTATAGCCGGAGCAAAAGCGGTTGCCTTTACTTCACCTGGAACTGCCAACAGTTTTTTGGCACAGCCGAGTTGCACCAACAATAAAATACATACACTAATTATAGAAAGTTTTTTCATAGCAAGAATTTATATGCTGAATAATTAGAATGATACTTAAACAATTAAGATGAAATTTCAGATTCAACTGGCTTCGGTTTTAACACTGTCAATTGTAAAACCAAGGCAAAAACCACCACTATCGACATCAATGCAAAATCTTTTCCTAAACTTCCTGCGTCGGTAGACTTCCCCAATACATTCGTAATGAATGCACCGGCAAATACACCTGTCATATTCATTAAACCATAGGCAGTTGCCCTGTACTTTGCCGAAATAAACTGACAGAGAATAGGCATATTATTGGCGTCGAACATACCATACCCAAATCCAAAGAAAAACACCGCTCCCACCATATGCAGCATACTGCTACCCAATCCAATCAAAAGCAAAGCCGGAATGGTTAATCCCAGACCAATAGCACTGGTGTAAATTCTTCCGCGAATATTCTTTTGCACCCATCTGTCCGAAAGAATTCCACCAAACAATACGCCTATAAAGGAAGAAGCTGCAATGGTGATGGTAGACAATGGCCCTGCCAAAGACATTTCTATTTGCAGATTTTCTGCAAACAAAGTAGGTAGCCAGTTTTTTACACCCCATCCCGGTAAGCTGGGTACTGCAAAATAAAACAGGATGACCCAGAAGGAAATATTAGATAATAAAACAGTCAGGCCCTTGAATAAAGACTCGCGTTTGTTTTTTTCAGACAGTTTTAGAAAAGATTTTTTGTGTTCGTTGGTTAATATCCTGTTCTTCAAACTAGCAATTACTGGCTCTATTTCTTTCGGCTTCTCCCGCAAAAACAAAATCAGCACAATGGAATAAACAATACCAATCAACCCAAAACTGGTAAAAGCCGATTGCCAGGAGTAGCTGGCAGCAATGGTTGCACCAAAACCGCCCAATGCCTGGCCCATATATAACCCGGTCATATGGATACCAATCGCCAGGGATCTTGTTTTGTTATCGTGATAATCTGCAATTAAGGAAAGGGCGGCAGGAATATACAATGCTTCACTAACGCCCATACCTGCCCTTAACCAATACAACTGATTAAAAGTAGTTGCATAACCCATAGCAAATGTAATGGCACTCCATACAAACAAACTACCCACAATCAACCATTTTCTGTTTAGCCTATCTGCAACAATTCCGGATACCGGACTCATGAATCCATAAATCCAGAGAAATACAGCCATTAGATAACCAAAGTTGGTAGCACTGTTCAATGCCTCAATATCCGCCTGCATAGCTGGTTTCATGGTACTCAGCATTTGCCTGTCCATATAATTGAGCAGCGCTACTACCCAGAGTAACGCCACTACAATCCATGAATACTTTTTATGTTTATTCACGGTTCGGGGGTTGAATATTAATTTGTAAAATTTTATTAGATCGTATACCCGCTTTTATTTCTCCGCTTGGAATAAACACTGCCCCATTCCAAAAAAAAGCAGTAGTAGTAACAGGTGTTGCCTGTGTGAGTTCTCCAATTTTACTCCAATGATTCGTATTTATATTGTAAGCAAGTATTTCTTTGCTAAAGCCGGGATGGTTTTCCTGTAGCTGATTTTTCTGATGAATCAATTCTTGCTTTTTTTCAGTATTTGTTTCATTGGCTATTGCAACCAACAATTGCTCTACCTGATTAAATACAATACCACGGTCCCCCCCAAAAATGATTATTTGGTTATTGTTCCAACAAACACCTGTTCCTGCGCTTAGCGCATAAGGCATATCTTCCATTGTTTCCCAGGAATCATTTTTTATATTGTATCGATAGGTTTTATTGCTGAAACTACTAATACCGCCGGGATTTTTTTGTCTCCCACCCATTACATAGAAAGAAGATGTATTTTCTTTATTGATTATCGTTAATACCAGGTGTGATAAGGGTTGAGGAAGATTGCACAATCCTTGCCAGCCTTTTTCAATATTCAGCAGGTCTAAAAAATAAAGTGCGGAGCTGGTGGCATTTGCTGTTTCACCTCCAACAAGATAGACCCGATTGTTCACAAAAACAGCAGAAGCATTGGTAAGTGGAATGGGCAAATCAGGAAAGGCTTTTATTACAACCGATTCTTGTTTTGAATTCCATTTCAGCAACCAGGTTTTGTTGCTGATACCTTCGGCATTCTCACCACCTGCATATACAATACCTTGCGGAGAACTACATACAGCAGCATACGCAACCGGCGCTGGCAATTGTTGTGTCTTGCTCTTCAGAATAAGTTTGCTGTTTGTTTGCTGATAAATAAAAATTTGATCCTGATATTTTTTTGCCCCTCCCTTCCAGGGCATTGCTTCAGGGAAATTAGCCCCTCCTGCAACCACTAAATAATTATTAACAGTTCCTGTAACAGGCCCTGCCACTCCTATATTAGGTAGTTCTGCGGCAACCGCAGTTTTAAGATGAGTATTGAAATGTAATTGAGCAATCACATGCTGTGAAATTAGTAGAAAGAATAAAATAATAACATGAACTCGCATGATTATTGTTTTGTTGCAATGGGTTTTTTTGAGCAGTACTGTTCAAAAGATAAGGTTGCTACCTCTTGTTTAAATTGTTCAAAAGCAATTGCATCCATATTCTTTACAGGCAATCGAAACTCACCACAATTCAGTCCAATCAATTTCATATAGGCTTTACCAGTGGCTATTCCACCATATTTACCCAACAACCTGATCATATTAATAGATTGTTGTTGTAATTGCTGTGCACTTAATAAATCTCCTGCTTCAAATGCCTGAATTAAACGATGATACAAAGGAGCTGCATAATTATACGTACTGCCGATAGATGCTTTGGTTCCGATAGCCAGGGCCGGAAGCATATTTTCATCTCTCCCCCAGACCATATCGTATTTGCCATTCTTAAAATGTAAACAAGAAAGAAAATCCATAAAATCTTCATGGGTATATTTTACACCGGCAAAATTGGGGATCAGTCCATCAACTGCCTGTAATAAATCGTACATAGGAAAACCTACTCCGGTTAATACGGGAATATGATAATAATAGAAAGGCATATCTGGAACTACTGCGGCAATTTCTTTGCAACATTCAGCCAGCATTTGCACATTGGCAGGTTTAAAATAAGAAGGTGCGGTAAATGAAACGGCATCCAATCCTATGGATTTTGCATGCATTACCAACTCTTTGGCATCGGCAATACAGGTTCCCCCTAACAAGGGCATCACAGAAAAAAAAGGATCATTTTTGCTACAAGCCGCCCAGGCTTCTGCCACAGACTTCTTTTCTTTTAGTGTAAGGGAAACACCCTCACCTGTTGATCCGCAAATAAAAGCACCCGTAATTCCATTGGCTTTTAGTAAAGCATAATAATCAGGAATCAATTCCAGATGCACACTACCATCAGCATGCATCGGTGTAAAAGGGGCAGCAATCAATCCTTGCAAATGGGTAAATTCCATAACAAAAATTTATAAGGATAAATGCAGGGGGGTATGGCTACCCCCCTGGTTTTTCAAAACTACCATTTATGCTTGCTTAATAAACTATTTTTTAGTAACCAGCTGTTTGCTTTAACAATGGGTCTGCATTCAGCATGGTCAAAGAAAGTGGCAATAAGAACTTGGCTGTACTGCTTGGGCTCAGGAAAGCCGGATTGGTATTGGCATACACATAACTATCGCCAGCTCTGCGAAGTGCCCACCAACGCTTGCCTTCACCAATAAACTCACGCAGGTATTCTTCTAAAATTGCGTTCATATTAGCTGATTGGCTTCCACTCACAAAAGGAGTATAACCCGATCCATATGCACGCAAACGAATCGCATTGATTTCAGCTGAAGGGTCTTCTCCCAATTTGGTTTTGGCTTCCGCTAACAACAACAACACATCCGCATAACGATAAATAGGATAATCATTATTGTAAATTTGTGATGTGCCCGCTACTGTTCCCAAATATTTGGTCAACATTACCCCTCTGATAGCAAAGGGAGCGGCATTGGAATACATTACTCTGAATGTATTGCTGATTCGCTGATCTGCTATTCCTGAAGTTAAACGGGTAATCATTGCCTGGTTCATTCCCACTCTGTTGGCACCACTTACATAAGGATATACTGAAGCCACCGTTGGTGTAGCTGCCTGTGCAAATGATAAGGTATTTGCCTGTATAGAGTTAACTGAGAAATTACCAAAGAAAGTCAGTTGTGCTTGTTGCAATTCGTAGTTTACTGCAAAAATCATTTCGGCATTGTTCACTTTTTTGGTGGGATCAAAAATGTCGCGGTAGTTAGCCTGTAAATTTAAATTGGCACCCTGCAGGTTTCTTACTTCTTGCAATGCAGCTTTTGCGGTGGTAAAATCTGCCGCTCCGCCACCCATATGGGTTCCTGACCAAATAAAAACATCTCCTTTTAATACAAGTGTGGCAAGCTTACTCCATACCACTCGTTTATCAGTAGATACAGGTGTTGCCGTTCCAAACAGATCTAAAGATTTAGCAATATCTGCTTTTACCTGAAGCATGATTGAATCCGCTCCTGTTCTTGGTTTGTAAGTAGCTGCTGTATTGGTAAGGGTTTCAACTGGTTCGGTGTTCAAAGGAACATCTCCCCAGGTTCTTAGCATGGTATAATATACATAGGCTCTTAACCCGTGAACTTCCGCCAGGATTCTTGTTTTTTCAGCATCCGGCAAAGGTGTTTGAGGTATAATCTTTATAACATTATTAAAGTTGTATAAAAGATTGTACATACCACCCCAGTTAGCAAATGGTACATTCAGACTGCTAATATTGTGACGGTATAAATTTTGTAAACCACCGTCAACACTTTCAGTGAATAAACCATCTACCCATATATCACCACGCATCTCGCCCAGCTGATAAAAGGTACTGGCATAAGAACGGAATAATCCATAAGTACCATAGTAGAGTGTTCTGGCAGCATTGGGATCTTTTAGTGCCTGATCTTTACTAATGCTACTCTGGGGTACTACTTCATCTAATTTTTTGGTACATGCTGCCGCTACCAACATAAGTAACAGTGCAGCTGTTGTAAATATTTTATTGTGTTTCATTACTTTCATTTTAATAATTGAACAATCCTTTACAGGGTTACTCTTACGCCAATGGTTAATCTTCGGGGTAGAGGGAATTTACCCTGGTCTACTCCTCCCACTTCCGGGAAATTACCGCTGTAACCAGATAGGTAGAATAGGTTAGATCCCGTAACGTTTACGCTCAATCCTTTAACTCTGTTGGCTAAGTATCTGCTGATAACAGTCCCGGGTAAATCATATGCCAGGGTTAATTCTCTCAGCATTACATAATCTCCTTTCTCCCATAAGTTGGCTGCAGGATTGTTTCCACTTGCATCTGTAGCATAGTTTCTACCCTGGTTTGCCCAATAGTATCTGGGCATGGTTGCAGTAGGATTGTTTGGCGTCCATGTTTTTAATACATCTGTGGTAGAGTTTTGTGAACCCTGTACCTGACTTAACCCTCTTACAATCTGGTTATTCAAAACCACAAAACCAAATGCGTAATCGAACTGTGCATATAATCGGATACCCTTAAATGAACTGGCAATATTAAAACCACCCATATGTTGTGGCGTAGTTCTGCCTACATAAACAAATTGTCTGCTGTCGATGGTATCGTTAGGATTTACCTGATGCCATTGTGCATCACCCAATTGCTTAATGCGTTTGTTATTATAAGGCAAGAATGCATTATAAACATTGGCATCTCTGGCAATGGTTGAAGGATCGGTGTAAATACCATCCCACTTAGGCGCCCATACTTCATCTAAGCCAATGCGCTGTCCTTCTACTAAACCACCCACATAAATTTGTTTACCCGGATTTTTAGGATCCCATACAAAGAAGCCGCTGGTTCTGTTACCTTCCAGACCATTGAAAGGTAATTTTTTAGCATAACTTTTTACATGATAATAGTTAGCGCCTACAGATAAAGCAAATCCCCCGTCTGTTTTAGGTTCAATAATTTTGGCATTCACTACCAACTCAATTCCTCGATTTTGTAATTGACCCAGGTTAGTGGTGAAACTGCTGAATCCAGTTTGAGAAGAGATATTTAATCCGGCTAATTTGTCAAATACGTTTCTAACAAAATAATCAACACTGAATGTAACTTTTTCATTTAAGATACCCGCATCCAATCCAATGTTCAAGCTATTCGTACGTTCCCATCTAACATCGGAATTGATATAGTTGGCTACATAGGTACCGCCGAAACCATTATAGGTTCCTGCATTGTTGTATACCTGAGAAGTAGCAAAGAATCCTAAGGAGCTTACATTACCATTAACACCATAACTTAATCTGGGTTTAACTCTTGTTATATACTTAGACAAAAAAGAGTTTTTATAGAATCCTTCTTCGTGCATATTCCATCCCAAAGAAACACCGGGGAATGTACCATAATAATTTCCTTTCTTCAATCGGCTGGAACCATCCACTCTTACTACTGCGGTTAATAAATAACGATTCATAAATGAATAGTTTACCCGTGCAATAGAAGAGGCAATTCTTTCCCACTGATCAAAGTTAGAAGAAGCACCTGCAGGATTTACGATGGTAGTTCCCTGCACATTAGGAGGTGTAGCTGCTGCCAACCATGGAATTAAATCGGTTGGAGCCCCTTGCGCAAAACCAGAAGTAACATAGTTTTTGTAATCATAAAATTCCATCCCTGCCAATGCCGTTACATTGTGTTCTTTAAAACGCTTGCTGAATTGCAGGAATGCATTGGTGGTGTACTGCATGGTTTTAGATGTATTAAAACTGGCAGCTCTGTTGGTATTCATAGCACCACCATTACCTTGCTGATAAGCTTTGGTAAAGAAATTATTGTTGGTGTATTGATAATATCCTGATCCACTTGCCAATATTTTTAAATAGGGCAGAATGGTATATTCTAAATTAATACCACCCAGGAAACGTTGCTGGTTGGTATTGTTTACAGTTAAATTACTCCAGTATGCCGGGTTACCTAAAGTAACATCGTTTGGACCAGGCAGAATTTCGCCGGTTGCATAGTTGGTATAACGAATGGTTGGAGCCACCCCTACAAAACGCTGTAACAATCCACCCGCTGCACCTCCCTCGGGATCAACACCGCCAAATCCGCCGTATGGCAAAGCCTGTTCTACATTGTACGCGCTGATATTGGTAGACACTTTTAATCTTTCCCCAATATTCAATCCCCCGTTAAAATTCAAATTCATTCTCTTTAACTGAGAGCCGATAATCATACCGTTATCTCTTACAGAACCTAACGACAATGCATAATTCCCTTGCTCATTTGCACCTGAGAAATTGATATTGTGCTCACTGGTATTGTTTTGTTGCAATATCATCATCTCTCTTTCTCTTGCACTGATATCGGTAAAGATGATGCTATCCATTGTGCCAGGAGCAAATGGATTAGGGTCTACCAATAATCTCCATCTGGAATCGTTCAAAAGTGCTCTGTTGGCATTGTTTAATAATTGTGTGGTGTATAAACCTAAATCGGTTCTCCAGCCTGAGTTCACTGCCCATCCCCATGCACCTAAAAGCTGTCCACGGTCTGTGTTCATTGCACCGGTATTGTTGTCTAAGGAATCTCCTCTGAACCTTGCCTGTATACCCAGACGGTTCATACGGATATAATCGGATGCACTCAAATACTCGGAGGGATTTTTACGGATATAGTTGGTTGTATTTTGATATGAGTAAGTTACTTGCGCTTTACCTTTCTTTCCTTTTTTAGTAGTAACCAACACTACACCGTTTGCAGCTCTTGCACCATAAATAGCAGTAGTTGCGGCATCTTTTAATAAATCGATGGTTGCTACATCATTGATGTCTAATCCATACAAAGAGGGAACAATTACTCCGTCAACAATAAACAAAGGGGTACCACCGCCACCAAATTCTGTACCTCCTCTGAAAGTAATAGAAGGGGTGGTGCCGGGTTGACCCGTACGCTGCTGGATTCTTAAACCCGGTGCATTACCCTGCAATACAGTGGCAACGTTTGTGGTTGGTGAATGTTCAAAAGCTTTGGGATTCACTGTAATTACCGCACCGGTGATCTCTTTTCTTTTTTGAGAACCATAACCGGTTACTACAACATCTTCTAACTCAGAAACTACAGCACTGAGCGTTAGATCTACGATAGCACTATTACCAACTACTACTTCCCTGGTAGTAAAACCTACCATAGAGAAAACGAGGGTTGATCCTTCGTTGGCTTCAATGGTAAATATACCCTGAGTGTTGGTTTGGGTTCCCGATTTTTTACCCTTGATGGTAACAGAAACCCCGGCAATGGGTTTGGCATCATCACTCAGGATGGTACCAGAGATTTTTTTGGTTTGGGCTAACAACACAGTAGAAAGCATTGTAAACAATGCAACCAAACTGAGTTTAAAGCGATTTGCGTTCATGGCAAGCAATTTAGATTATTGTATTATGTATGACATAAAACTAATAATCTTTTAAATGAAATTCCAAAAATATTTTAACAATTTTATAATATATTGATTTTTA
>CALEST010000381.1 GCA_937907555.1 uncultured Sediminibacterium sp. | reverse complement strand
TATTTGTCCGGTTAGTTTGGGCGCAGGAGTAAAAACCAAACTCATTGATGCATTGGCATCAGGTCTGCCGGTAATTGCTTTTGAGAAAAGCGCTGAAGGCATTTCCAGCTTACCGCTGAATAAACAATTGACCCGTATCAGTAATTTCAACTGGAATTTATTTTCCGAATCCATGATCAGGTTTTCTGAATTAAAAAGAGAGCAAGAAACGGTTTCAGCTGAATTCTATAAAGAATACCATTGGGATCATATAGTTCAGGAATCCATTTTATCTTTACCAAAATGAATCACCAGCAGCCTGAAATATCCATTGTCATCTGTACATACAACCGGGCCGTTTATCTTCCGGAAGCATTGGGCAGTTTATACAATCAGACAATCGGCAAGAATCAATTTGAAGTTATTGTGGTAAACAATAATTCAACGGATGATACGGAGAAAGTCTGCAAGGCATTTATTGAAACATATTCCGATGGTCGGTTTTATTATACCAATGAACCGCAACAGGGAGCTTCTTTCGCCCGAAACACAGGGGCTGTGATGGCCAAAGGAGAATTACTGTGTTTTATGGACGATGATGCCATTGCAAAACCAGATTACCTTGCCATGATTCTTGCGTTTTTTTCAGAACATCCGGATGCTGGTGGACTAGGTGGCAGAATTATCCCACGCTATATTCCCGAAGAGCCCAAATGGATGAGTCATTTTGTTTCCTCGCTAGTGGGCAATTTTGACTACAGCAAAGAAGTTTGTGTATTCAGTCCGAATAAATACCCCCTGGAATCGAATATGATTATTAAGAAATCGGATTTTGATCAGGTAAAGGGATTTAATACAGCACTACCTGGAGTAAAAGGCACCCTTAGAATTGGCGGGGAGGGAAAGGAATTTTTTCTCAAGTTAAAAGCCATTGGCAGAACCATTTATTACCATCCTGATGTAGTGGTAGAACATGTTGTAGAAACCCAAAAGCTTACGCCTGAATACATGTACAGGGTTGCCAGTGGCATTGGCAGAGGAGAAAGAGTAAGGACCCTTGAAATCAGCCAATCTAGCTATTGGTTAAAAGTAGCCGAATACCTTTTTAAATTAGGTGCCTCTTTTGTTTTGGCTTTCACTTATTTACTACAAGGACATCCTGCCAAAATGAAGCCGGTTATTCAATTCAGAATTGATGCACTGAAGGGCTTACTGGGTTACTAAAAATATCCAATAACTTAATTTTTAGCAAGCATTCTTCTGAAATGCTTGCTAAAAAACAAGATTTG
>CALEST010000380.1 GCA_937907555.1 uncultured Sediminibacterium sp. | reverse complement strand
TATGCGATACCCTATGAAAGTGATCTGGCTTTTATTGGTCCTTATTTAAGAAGCAAGAAAGACACGGTTAAAACGGAATCCCCCAATGCATTTAATAAACTGGTCAATAATTTTATTGATACCAATAAGCAAAAGGCCAGAATTAGTGTGAACATGAAAGATATCGGCAGTGCGAAATTGCCCGCGCTGCTCACAAAATTTGAAGCCCGCGCCAATGAAATTTTTGATACCACTTCATATAAAGTAAGTTTTACCGGTAGCAGTGTTAGCTTTTTAGAAGGCTCCAGCTTTATCATCAATGGATTAAAGGAAAGTATTTTCTGGGCCTTTTTATTAATAGCATTGTGTATGCTTTATCTGTTTAAATCTTTCCGGATTTTAATCAGCTCACTGATACCCAATTTAATTCCGCTAATTGTAACAGCCGGTGTAATGGGCTGGATGGGGATTGCGCTAAAACCCTCTACTGTGCTTGTTTTCAGCGTGGCGCTGGGTATTGTAATTGATGTTACGATTCGTTTTTTAATTAATTATAAACAGGAACTACCCGCTCACAAAAACCAGGTTGATCCAACTTTGATAGCTACTATTCGTCATACCGGCATCAGTATCATTTATACTTCACTGGTGTTAATTGCCGGATTTATCATTTTTAGTTTTAGCGATTTTGGAGGAACCAAAGCGCTGGGATGGTTGACATCATTGACTTTGGTGGTGGGCACTATAACGAATTTGGTTTTATTGCCCGTTTTAATTAAACATATATCTGTAAAATAATTATAAAAAAGCCAAATCCTATAGCTTTAATGTATATGTAATTTTCTTATATGATGCAGCTACTTGATAGTTTTAAATGTTTATTAAAGCAACCATTTTTAACTAAAATCAAAGCGCATGAGAAAATTAGTAGTTCTTTTGACGCTTGCTGTTGGGCTAATTACAACGGTAAGTGCTCAAAACACTAGAACCATTACCGGTAAAGTTTCTGATGAGTCCGGTAAGCCGCTTGCAGGTGTAACTGTAACAGCGTCCGACTTATCAAAGACCTCTTTAACAGATGCCAAAGGGGTCTATTCTATTCAGGTTACAGACAAAACAAAAACCCTGAAGTTTACTTATGTGGGTTATGCTGAGGAAGAAATCACCATTGGTGCTAAACAGAGCATTGATGTAAATATGATGACAGAGTCCAAGGCCTTGTCTGAAGTAGTTGTGGTAGGGTATGGTGTGCAGCAGAAAAAATCTTTTACAGGTTCTGCTTCTAAAATTGACACCAAGGAATTTGCCAATCTGGTTACACCTTCTGTAGACCGTCAGTTGGCGGGTAGAGCAGCAGGGGTTCAGGTATCCAATCCTGGTGGTGACCCCTCTACGCCTGCCCGTATCAGAATTCGTGGCGTTAACTCTATCAGTCAGGGACAAGCTCCATTGATTGTGGTAGATGGAGTTCCTTTGATTACAGGAAACCTTGCTGCGAATGTTAACTCCAATGCATTGGGTGATATCAACCCTAATGATATTGAGAACATCGAAGTATTGAAAGACGGATCTGCTACAGCAATCTTTGGCTCAAGAGCTGCCAACGGGGTAATCATGATTACTACCAAAAAAGGAGATAAGTCTGGGAAGATGAAAGTAAACTACGATGCGATTTTTGGTTATTCATCTCCGGCTTCCCGTTTTGATTTATTAAATGCAGAAGAATTCGTGCAGATTGCCAACGAAAAAAGAGCCAACGCAGGATTGCCTGCCGCTGCTCGTCTCAGCACTACCGGAACCAACACTGACTGGCAGAATGTTGTTTTCAATAACAATGCTTTAGCTGTTCAGCAAAACATCAGTTTCTCCGGTGGAACGCAGAAGTCTGCCTATTTCTTCTCCTTTAATTATTCTGATCAGCGCGGTATTTTAATCAGTAACAGAAACAAAGCCTATCGTCTTCGTTTCAACTTTGATACAGAAATTAATAAGTTCGTAAAGTTTGGTAATAACCTTACTTTATCCAAGCAGGAAGACTATGGACAAAACGATGGTACCAATGCCTTGAGTGGAGGTCTTGCTTCTACTTTAAGAATGTTGCCTAACGTTGATCCTTACGATCCTAATAACAGAACTGGTTTCAATATTCTTGGACCTGGATTAAACTCTGTTGGATTTGGTCCTAATTTAATTGGGGTGGACGATAACTACACAAACCCTGCTTTCACACTAACCCAGAATCAGTTTGTATCTGATAAAATCAGAGCAGTGAATAACTCTTATCTGGAACTTTCATTATTTAAAGGATTAAAATTCCGTTCTTCATTCACTTTTGATGTGTTGAATGAATATGCATTTACTTCTCTGTCTCCTCTTCATGGAGACGGTTTTGGTGCAGTAGGTTCTGTAACCAATACTTCTCAGAATATCTGGCGTTGGGTATTACAGAACTATCTGAA
Organism: uncultured Sediminibacterium sp.; assembly: GCA_937907555.1. Lineage (GTDB taxonomy): Bacteria > Bacteroidota > Bacteroidia > Chitinophagales > Chitinophagaceae > Sediminibacterium. The sequence continues at coordinate 341 of CALEST010000380.1, read as the reverse complement.
TTACAATAAATCTTTCGGCAAGCATAATATTTATCTAACAGCTGGTCAGGAAGCACAAAGAGATCAGAGCCGTTTTATACAAGGACAATTACAGCAAATTTCTGATCCATTCTTTATTGGACGTAACCTTATTTCCGGTTCAGGTGGATTACAGTTTGCCGGCGGTGGATTCGGTCGCTCCGGATTCCAGTCTTTGTTTGCGAGAGTGAATTATGACTTTGCTAATAAATACTTTATTCAGGCAACGGTAAGAAGAGATGGACAAAGTTCTCTGGCTCCTGAAAATCGATTTGGTGTATTCCCGGGATTTTCTGCGGGCTGGAGAATTTCTCAGGAAAAAT
>CALEST010000379.1 GCA_937907555.1 uncultured Sediminibacterium sp. | reverse complement strand
TGCGTTAACAGAGTACATTCAAATCAATGGCTGGCAGATGTTATTCATTTTTGTTTGTCTGATTTCATTGTATCAGTGGCTGCTGCATAAAAATAAAATGTATTTTTTTGTTGCTGCTATTTCTTTGCTTTTTATGCTGTGTATTCATTCGATCAATTGCCTTCACTATAGCTATCAAAAAAAATTAATCGTCTATCATGCTCCCAAACATAGTGCCATGGATATCATGGAGGGATTAGGGCACCAGTTTATAGGGGACTCCTCAGTTGTATTCAATCCTGTTTTAATGAATCAGGCAGTAAAACCAGGCAGAACTTTATACAGAACAGGAAAGTCTATCCAACCCGTTTCAGTTGCATTAAGAAAACCTTTCATAATAAGCAGCAACAAAGTAGTGCTGGTGACAGGACCACAACTTCCTTTTCCGGATCTGGCCACAGTTCCGAATGTAGATCTGATAATTATAACAGGCAGTAGCCCCATCCCAATGGATGCGATAGCAAAGTATTTTCCTGCATCCCTGCTGGTTTTCGATAGCAGTACCCCATTGTGGAAAATACAAAAATGGAAAAAAGAAGCAGAGCGCTTACATTTGCGCCATTATTCGGTGCCTGAAAAAGGTGCTTTTGAATACAATCTCTAACTTTTGCCCCATTAACTGCCCAAGGGCTGAAAGCAAAACATATGCAAAAAAAAATTCAATCTGCGCTTATCTCCGTCTTTTATAAGGACGGCCTGGAACCCATTGCCCGCCAGCTTCAGAAGCTGGGAATCACCATTTATTCTACCGGAGGAACCCAGACTTTTCTGGAAAATCTGGGCATTACCTGCGTACCTGTAGAAAGCCTGACCACTTATCCGTCAATTTTAGGCGGCAGGGTTAAAACGCTTCATCCGGTTGTATTCGGAGCTATTTTAGGAAGAAGGTACGAGGCACAGGATTTACAGGAAATGCAGGAGTATAAAATTCCTGAGATTGATCTGGTAATTGTAGACTTATATCCTTTTGAAGAAACATTGCGCAACACCAGCGAAGAGAAGCTAATTATTGAAAAAATTGATATTGGCGGTCCTTCCATGATCAGAGCAGCAGCCAAGAATTTTAAAGACGTTACTGTTATTGCAGCCAAAGAAAGTTATGCAGATTTAGAAAAATTATTAATTGATCAGGAAGGAAGTACTACCATAGAACAAAGAAGGGCATTTGCGGCAAAAGCTTTTGAAGTGGTAATGCATTACGATATTGCCATCAGCAACTATTTCAACCCGGGTGCAGAGAAAGTACTTCGCTATGGAGAAAATCCACACCAGCATGCCAAATTCGTGGGAGATTTGTCCAGCGTATTTGAACAACTTAACGGGAAGGAACTTTCTTACAACAACTTAGTGGATGTGGATGCAGCTGTACAGCTGATTGCAGATTTCAGTGATTATCAGCAAGCAGTATTTGCTATCATCAAGCATACCAATGTTTGCGGTGTTGCAGCAAGACCCACGGTGAAAACAGCATGGGATGCAGCATTGGCCGGAGATCCGGAAAGCGCATTTGGTGGTGTATTGGTTTGTAATCAAACCATTGATGCAGCTACTGCCGAAGCCATTAATGAAATATTCTTTGAAGTGTTGATTGCACCATCCTATGAAGAAGCAGCTTTGACCATTTTAAAGACCAAGAAAAACAGGATTCTGCTACAGCTTCACAAAAAAGATTTCAAAACCGCTTCCATGCAAAAAAGCATTTTGAACGGCATACTAATTCAGGATACAGATGAAGGCAATTTTGAGAAATGGGAAGAAGTAGGTGCGAGAGCTTGCACTGAAACAGAAAAGGAAAATCTTGCTTTTGCCAATATTATTTGCAAACATCTGAAGAGCAATGCCATTGCACTGGTAAAAGATAAGCAGTTGGTAGGTAAAGGATGTGGTCAGACCAGCAGAATCGATTCACTTCGCCAGGCAATTGAAAAAGCAAAACAATTCAACTTCGATTTAAAAGGTGCGGTGCTTGCATCTGATGCATTCTTTCCTTTTAATGATTGTGTTCAGATTGCGCACGCAGCTGGCATGGAAGCATTTATTCAGCCAGGTGGCTCTGTAAGAGATAAAGACAGTGTTGAATATTGTGTAAATAACGGGCTTGCCATGGTTATGACAGGCACCAGACATTTTAAACACTAATTAAGTTGACTA
>CALEST010000378.1 GCA_937907555.1 uncultured Sediminibacterium sp. | reverse complement strand
TCTTTGGCGTAGCGTTTGACGATAAAGGCGCGGTCATGGATGGTATTGATTCTATAGCAATATCAGATTCGTTCTCGCTTTGAATAATCTTTTTTAGAAGCCACAATAGGGCAATGCCAGTGATTGCACCATAAAAAAATGTATTTGCACCAACTAATACAAAGAATATCCAATCAAATCCCTTCCCAGAAAGTATATAAACATAAACATCAACTTGCAAAACCCAGTATGCAAGCCCGATTGCGCTAGCGACTACCAACCAGCCTGCCCCACGATATTGTCTTCTAATTACCAGCAGTTGCGTTGCGCCTAAAATCATACCTGTCAAATACCTTAGAACCCAAAGCTCAGGCATGACCATTGCTAATGATATGCCACCCGTTAGGCCAATTATAGTGGCAAGTATCCAGTAAATAGAGTTATCCAAATATGAACGAATAATTAACCATTGTGCAAAACCAAGAACACTACCTGCAACAATCAGCCCAAGAATATTGTTTACTTTGCTAACAGCTACTCCTCCAACGAAAAAGCCTGTTACAAGGCCAAGCGTTGTAGTCAATGTCCATTTTCCCCACATGCGTATCTTGTCTTTTTTGCTTTGCAGAATTGCAAATATTGATGCAATTAATATTAATAAGTCAATGACCGAGCCAATGATTAAGAACAAAATTGCTGGAGAAATGTTATTTTGCATTAGTGTCGCTCTTTATGGTGCAGACATGCTCTTTTCACCGAAAGTAAGCAAGTGCCCAACTGTTTTTTAACCAGCCAGTGGCCTGTTAAGAAGCCGTTATGGGTACTTATACAGCCTATGGCCGTATAAACGCTTATAGACTGAAAAACCAACTTCCATACTATAGCAAAAATCCGCTGGGCGGGTCAACTGATTTTGTCACAAGCTTGCGCATAGCGCCAAAAATAAGAATCTGTTTTCTTGATAGGGAATCAGATCAACAGTGGCTTCAAAACCTCGATCAAGAAAAAAAGGCCTGGCATCTTTCCCAGATGCGAGGCCTTTTTCATTCGCTTTTTCGCCGATTCTTTGACGCTGCCTAAATTAATCAAGAACTTTTCCAAGTGGTCAATTTTGTGATCATTATCAAGTGGAAAACATGAATGAAACATCAGAGAAGTGTTTAGCATTGTAATTTTCATGCCAGGTGCTTTTTTGCAATTTATTCATTCTTACTGTTGGTGAATGCATTCCACTTCTCCCGTTTTCCTAGTTTGGAAGCTTTATCAGTTTTGATTTTCTCTCGATTCAGCAAATTGTAAATTCCCCTGGCTACCAATACCAGA
>CALEST010000377.1 GCA_937907555.1 uncultured Sediminibacterium sp. | reverse complement strand
ATCACCAGCAATGGCAATATTGCCAAATTAACCGGAGTTGATGATTTCGGCTTTCCTATTTATACCAAATCTTATAACAATACCATAGCGGCGGCAACAACCAGAGCCAGTCAACTCTGGCCGGGAGGGGCTTCAGGATTAAATTTATCGGGGAGCACGCCTGCCATGCGCAACAAACTGGGAATCTGGGAATTTGACGGGGCACCTTTGGCCAGTCACGTTGAATTTGAAGGCAGACTATTACAAAAAGATGTCCCCACCGGAAGCAGCGGAAACGACCATGCAACCCACGTTGCCGGCACCATGATTGCTGCAGGTAAAAATCCAATTGCTAAAGGAATGGCATTTGCCATTCCGAATATGATTTCCTACGATCACCAGAATGATATTGCTGAAATGACCACTGAAGCAGCTGCAGGCATGTTGGTATCCAATCACTCTTATGGATTCATTGCCGGCTGGAACTACAACAGCGCTCAAAGCCGCTGGGAATTTTATGGAAGACCCGGAGAAAATGAAGACTATCGTTATGGCTATTATGGCACAGATGCGCAAAGAGTGGATTCCATTGCTTTTAACGCTCCATTTTATCTGAAAGTTTCCGTTGCAGGAAACGACCGGAACAACAATGGGCCTGCAGTGGGTCAACCTTTTTTTAGAAGGAATGCACAGGGTGTAATGGCAGATGCAGGCATTAGACCCGCTGGCATCAGTAGTAACGATGGATTTGACATTATACTGGGCTATGGTATTGCCAAAAACAGCTTAACCATCGGAGCCGTAAATGGAATACCAGGAGGTTACAACAAACCTGCGGACGTAATCATGAGTGCTTTCAGTGGCTGGGGCCCAGCCGATGACGGAAGAATTAAACCCGACCTGGTAGCCAATGGAGTGAATGTAACTTCTGCCAGTACCAACGGTAATACTGCCTATAGTACCAAAAGCGGTACTTCCATGGCAGGGCCCAATGCAGCGGGTTCCTTAATTCTACTGCAGGAACATTACACTAAGCTAAAGCCAGGATCTTTCATGCGTTCTTCAACCTTAAAGGGGCTGGCCATACACGCTGCTGATGAAGCAGGTGGTACTCCCGGACCCGATTATACATTTGGATGGGGTTTAATGAACGTACAGAGAGCGGCAGCCATCATCAGCAGTGCAGTAACCAGTAACAATGCAAGCACCAGTGATCATTTACTTTACGAAAATGTATTGAATACCGGAGAAAGTTTTACCAAAACGGTTGTAGCTACTGGTAAAGTGCCTTTGTCTGCAACCATTGCCTGGACCGATCCTCCCGGCACCATTAATACCGATGCTGCCAGCAATTTAAACGACCGCACGGCTAAACTGGTACATGATTTAGATATTAAAATCACCAGAAACACACAGACTTTCCTGCCATGGGCCTTGGATCCATCCAGTCCTTCCTCAGCAGCCAGTAAAAGAGTCAACAACGTTGACAACGTGGAGAGAATAGATGTAGACAGTACGGTTCCCGGTGCAACTTATACCATCACTGTAAATCATAAAGGAACACTGGCCAGAGGAACACAGGCTTATGCTTTAATTATAAGTGGTGCAGGTGGTGTTTCATACGGCAGCTCTGCTTCCCTTACCAGTGGAGCAAAAATAGACAGCTTATCTTTCAGCAATATCCGATACAGCAGTCCAACAGGTTGTAAAACATTTACAGACAACACCAACTTAACTGCCAATATCCAGGCAAGACAGGTACTTCCTATTTATTTCCGTACCAGCTCCTGTGATGCAAATGTTAATGCAAGAATCATTAAAGTTTATATTGATTATAACAATGATGGTGATTTCAATGATACCAATGAACTCGCACTAACCAGTACCGTACAAAGTGGCAACAGCAGCATATTTACGGGCAATATCACTATCCCGGATAACGTAAACATTGGTACCATTCACAGAATGAGAATTATTACCCGTGAAACAAGCAACCCTTCCGATATTACACCTACCGGAGATTATGCAAGAGGGGAAACGCAGGATTATTTATTGAAAGTACAAACACCTTCCAATGATGTTTCCATGAGTAATATAGTTTCACCGGCTGCCGGAAATTGTGGAAACGACAAGCAATACATAACGGTTGCTATTGCCAATAACGGAGCGAATCCACAAACCAATGTACCGATCACCGTTATAGTGAAAAATGGCACAACCACCGTTGCAACTTTCAATGCAACCTATCCCGGCACCATTGCGGCACTTTCTACGGTAGAATATACTTTACAAACACCATTCAGTGCGCTTGCAGGAACCAATTACACCATTTCCGGTGAAACCAAATTGAGTTCAGATCAGAACAGTTCCAACAATTACATTGAAGTAGCAGTTCCCATTTCAGCCAATTCGGATGTACCTGTAGCTGAAGGGGTGGTTTGTAATAGTTCAGCCATTTTACGGGTGCTGAATCCTGGCAATAGTAATTATTTCTGGTATGCAGATGCAACTACCAACACCCCGTTTGCGGTGGGTAGCTCTGTAACAGCAACCACTGTTCCTGCTAACAGAACCTATTATGTTACCAAAGAAGCCAGAGGCGCGGTAGGTGCTGCATCCAAATTAACTTTCCCCAGCGGTGGATACAATGCATTTGCGGGTAATTATATGAAGTTTAACCACGATGTCCCTGTGAAAATAGAGACCGTAAGAATGTACACTGCCAATCCGGGTAAAATAAAAATTACGGTGGGAGATAATTTAACTGCCGGATCAACTGCAGGTAGTTATTCCTATAGACCTTTATTGAGTAAAACATTTGATGTATTCAATTCAAGACCTACTGCAGCCATTGGTGCTTTATCTGAAAACAATCCCAATGACTCTGGATTTGTTTACAATCTGGATCTGGAAATTCCGGGAAATGGAGAAAAAATCATCATAGTGGAATGTTCAGAAGACGCCAATGTTTACAGAAACAATAGCATCACTAGTACTATATATCCATTTGGCATCAGCGGACTAATGAGTTTTACAGGTAATAGTGTGTCATTGGCTCCTGCAGCCGGACAAGACGAGAATCAGTTCTGGTATTTTTTCTACGATACCAAAGTATCTACCGGATGTCCAAGCAATCGGATACCTGTAGTAGCTGCGCCGAACACACCACTTACTGTTTCTCAGGTAGGCGACTCATTGGTAGCCAACTTAAAAACAGGAACCTTCCAGTGGATTTTCAACGACACTGCATTTGTTGCGGGAGGAAATGGATCTTCCATTAAACCAACCCGTACAGGAAATTATAAAGTGCAGTTACTGGATGCTTTTGGATGTAGCAAAACTTCAGCCAATGTTAGTTATACTGCAACAGCCATCACCACAGTTGACCCAAGAGAAATTAAATTAACTGTTTCTCCCAACCCTAACAATGGTATTTTCCAATTGAGTTTTGAAGTAACCAAAAGAAGTGATTTGTCCATTGAAATACTGAATGCCGCAGGGCAGCGGGTATTCCTGAATACGCAATCAGGATTCCTGGGCAAATACAACAAACAACTCAGTTTAAAACAATATAGCAGTGATGTGTATTTGTTGAAAATACAACACGATAAAAAAACCTATCTGCAGAAAGTTATTATTCAAAAATAAAAACTGCAATATTTAGCTCAATGCCTCTATGAAAATAGGGGCATTGTTATTTATGGGTATTTCGTACTTTGTGTAAAACAATGCTATGCTTCAACCCTGGTTAAAATGCGTGGTAATTAAAACCGAAGACATTACCCATAGCACGCGCAGATTCTGGATACAGATTCCTGAGTTGGAAAAATTTGATTTTGAACCAGGGCAATTTGTAACATTCGACTTACCCATTCACGAGCAGCGAAACAAAAGATGGCGATCCTACTCCATTGCCTCTGCGCCGGATGGTACCAATGTATTTGAATTGGTCATTGTTTTAATGGAAGATGGATTAGGAACGCCCCATTTATTCAATGACGTTACAGTTGGCAGTGAACTACTGGTAAGAGGTCCGCAAGGCAAATTCACCATGCCTCCCGTATTAGACAAAGATTTATACCTGATTTGTACCGGAACAGGTATTGCCCCATTCCGCTCAATGGTTCATCATATTCACCAGCAACAGCTTCCTCATAAAAATATTCACCTGGTATTTGGTTGCCGTGAATTTAAAGACAGTTTGTATGAAGCAGAATTAAAGCAACTTGAAAACAAACTCCCCGGATTTTATCACCACCCTTGTTTCTCTCGGGAACTGGTTGTTGGACCCGGTCAATATACCGGCTATGTGCATGCCTGCTACACAGAACTGGTAGAAAAGCACAAGGGTATGACCGGAGCCATACCCGAAGCGAATTTCTTTTTGTGCGGATGGAAAAATATGGTAGACGACGCCAAAGAAAGAATCCTTGCGCTTGGTTACGACAAATCGGCTATCCACCTTGAACTGTATGGTTAGTTACTAATATGTGATAGCACCAATTCTTTTACTTTACTAATAGGAATGCGCTCCTGCACCATGCTGTCTCTGTGACGAATGGTTACCATATTGTCTTCCTTGGTCTGATGATCAATGGTAACGCAGAATGGGGTACCAATGGCATCCTGACGACGGTAACGTTTACCAATGGCATCTTTTTCTTCATAGA
>CALEST010000376.1 GCA_937907555.1 uncultured Sediminibacterium sp. | reverse complement strand
AGTAAGCTTAGATCAGTACAGAAATTATGGATTAGAGAGCCGTATAATAACAAGCTATTCTTTAGGCAGTATGCAAAACAATTTATCAGCTGGGATCCGGTTGTTTACGGGTACAACCAGCAGACAATCTGACGGAGTGGGTTCAAACGGAACCGGTTATGATATCAGTATCATTGGCAAATATCCCAGAGATATTATTTTTAAATCGAATAATGTAGCAGCTTTTGTAGAAAATATCTTCCGCCTTAATGAAAAACTAATCATTATACCAGGCATAAGATATGAATGGATTCAAGGTTCTGCATCCGGAAGAAACGGTTTTGCAGCAAACGGAAATGAAATTCTGTTACAGAATATCACAAGAAACAGAGAATTTCTTTTAGCAGGCGTTGGAGCTGAATACCATATTACGAGCACAACAGAAATTTATGCCAATTATTCACAGGCTTACCGACCTATTCAGTTTGCCAATTTACAGGCACCCCCAACCACAGATATTGTAGACCCTGATTTAAGAGATTCCAAAGGGTATAATTTAGATTTGGGATACAGAGGAAAGATTAAAAACTTTTTACAGTTTGACATCAGTGGATTTATACTACAGTATAACAATCGGGTTGGTGTTATTGTGCCTAATGGAACCAGCAATCGTTTAATCACCAATGTTGGAGCCAGCACCAGCAGAGGAATTGAAAGTTACCTGGAGTTTAATCCAGCAAGAGCTTTTAATGCACCTGCTCAGTTTGACCTCATTGTTTTTAGCTCTTATGGTTATACAGACGCCAGATATAGCGGAGACCATAAAGACGCCAATACAAAAGGGAAACGAGTTGAAAATGCGCCTGAACATATTCTGAGAGCAGGCATTACAGCTGGCTACAAAAAATGGTTGATTACCTGGCAATACAGTCATGTTGGACAGGTATTTAGTGATGCCAATAATACTCTTATTCCAACTGCAAATGGCAATAATGGTTTAATACCCGCTTATGACATTACTGATATTACCTTGACTTATAAAATGAATTCTAAATTCAATATTAAAGGAGGACTTAACAACTTGTTTGATACCCGATACTTTACTAGAAGAGCTGGCGGGTATCCGGGTCCGGGTGCATTACCAGCAGACGGGAGAACATTCTTTGTTTCGCTGCAAGCCAAACTGTAAAGCATGTTACCCAAGTTTAACCGAGGTCATGGTTAATGACCCACCTACCGCTTTATCATTAAAAAAAGAAATTTTATCCCTGGTTGTTCCTACTCCTAAAGTGTACATTAATGGCAGGTAATGTTCCGGAGTGGGAATAGCAAGCAGGGCTTCCCTGCCTAATTGGGTGTAATTGATTAAAGGTGTATGATTGCCTGATTCTATTAAAAACTTAAACTGACTATTCATTTGAATTGCCCAATCATATCCATATTGATCTTCATTTAATTTATCCCAGGCAACCATTCTTAAATTGTGTACCATATTTCCGCTTCCAATAATTAATACGCCTTTCTTTCTTAATGCATATAATTCCTTAGCTAAATCATAGTGAAAT
>CALEST010000375.1 GCA_937907555.1 uncultured Sediminibacterium sp. | reverse complement strand
TGTGGTGAGCAATACGGGCTGTGTAAGTGATACTTTCCGATTACCTGGTGGTTTCAGTGCCAATCCATTACCCGTTGTTGGTTTTGTTTTACCCGAAGTTTGTCTGAATGATGCCACAGCTACTTTTACCGATACGTCTACCATAGCGGATGGATCGGAAGCAGACTTCAGTTATCTGTGGAAATTTGATGACGGGGTATCTAGTGTGCCAGCTGATAAAAGGCCGGTACCAATAAGCACAACTACAACTAACAAAACGGTTTCTCCCAGTTATAAGTGGTTCGGAAATTATACAGTAAGTCTTGAAGTGACTTCCAGTAAGGGTTGTGCAACCACAGAAGCTAAATCTTTCACGGTAAATGGAAGTACACCCATCCCTAAATTTGAAGTAGCCAATCTGCTGAATGGAATTCCTTTATGTACCAATGATTCCATCAAAATCATTAATCAGAGTACGGTTGATTTCGGGGATGTAACCAAACTGGAAGTGGATTGGGATTTATTGGGAGCATCAATAAATAAAGTTATTGATCAGGCTCCTTCAGTAAATAAACAATACAGTATTCGATACGGTATTCCAACTACTCCTTTAACTCCTGCAACAAAAGATTATTCAGTGAGTATTAAAGCTTATTCAGGACAAGCTGAATCTTGCTCCAGAACACTTACTAAAATTGTTAGAGTAACTTATGCCCCTGCAGTCAGCTTCGCAGACATCAGAGATATCTGTTACGATGCAACACCAAGGCTCATTACACAGGGATCTTATATATCTGCCATCAGTGCAACCGAAACCTATTCGGGAAAAGGAATCAGCGCTGCAGGGTTATTGAATCCTATTGCAACAGGGGTAGGCAATGACACTTTAAAATACCTGGTACAAAACAATGCTGGTTGTAAAGATTCCGCATATCAGCCTATTACTGTTTGGCCTTCGCCTGTTGCCAAATGGGGCATTGCTGATCCCGCCTGCGAAAAAAACAATTTGCTATTCACTGATAGCTCTGTTGCCAATTTCAGCAATATTACTACCTGGAACTGGAATTTCGGGGATGGACAAAAAAGTTCAAGAAGCAGCAGTGCTCCGTTCTCACATGTTTTTGCATCTGCTCAATCCTATACTGCATCACTGCAGGTAGTAACCGATAGTGGTTGTGTAAGTCCGGTTAACCAACAAATCATTCGCGTGAATCATTTGCCCAAACCTGCTTTCAGTCTGCCAGAAATTTGCTTGCCGGACGGTAGGGGAAAATTCCTGAATCAAAGTACCATTGCAGATGGATCTGAAGCCTTATTCAGTTATGCATGGAATTTTGGAGACCCCAATGATCCCAGTTCATCCACGCTAAAAGAACCTACCCACCGATACTCAACAACGGGTAATAAAGATGTAAAATTGACCATTACCTCAAAAGATGGTTGCGTGGATTCTTTAACGCAAACCCTTACCACCATTTACCCCTGGCCCAAAGCCAACCTGATTGCATCCCGCACAGAAGTTTGTCTGGGCGATAATATTCAATTTACCGATCAGGGAAATGGCATCACCAGTGCGCCAGTAAGGTGGGAATGGAATCTGGGCGGTTCTGATCGATCCACACTACAAAACCCAGCAAAGACATTTACCGATTCTGGTAGTTTTACCGTAAACTATTATTTCTACAATTCTCAGGGATGTGTAAGCGATACCGTGAGCCAGCTCATTACGGTGCATCCTTATCCGGTGCTGGAGCTGGGCCCTAATCTGGTGGTGCTGGAAGGAGGAACCAAGGCGTTGAAACCTGAGTGGGTTTATGGAACCAATCTGAATTATCAGTGGACTCCAGCCACTTATTTAAATAGTACAACAGATTCGGTTCCAAAAACAACTCCTTTAGGCGATATTACTTATCGCTTGAATCTTACAGGCATTGGTGGCTGTACGGTAACCGATACGGTTTTTGTGAAATTGCTACTGGCGCCTGTGATTCCCAATGCATTTTCACCCAATGGAGACGGGATAAATGATCGATGGAGAATTCAGTACCTTGAAAGTTATCCGGGGGCAACAGTGGACGTGTATGACAGATACGGCGGATTGGTATTCAGCAGCATTGAATATGCGGTGGACTGGGATGGTACCCGTAATGGGAAAGCCTTGCCCATTGGAACGTATTATTATGTGATTAACCCAAAGAACGGTAGAAAAATCATTACTGGTTCTGTAACAATTATAAGATAAAATGAGGCATAAGGGATTTCTTGTTTTGGTGGGATTGGGACTGGCGCTAATGACAAGCGCTCAGCAACGCCCTTATTACACCCAGTATATCATGAACAATTTCATGATTAATCCTGCGGTTGCCGGTATTGAAAATTACTGGGATGTAAAAGCCAGTCATAGAATGCAGTGGGTAGGTTTGCAGGATGCACCGGTTACCACTTATCTTTCCATGCACGGGCCATTGAAAAAAGATCCCTATCAGAGTGCTTCTGCCACAGGCTTTAGAGCCAGGGGCATGAATCCAAGGGGAGAAGCTTACTGGAGAGATTATCAGGCGGCGCCTTCCCATCATGGTGTGGGTTTCACTATACTGAATGATAAAACAGGTCCATTAAACCGGTTTGCTGCATATGGAACCTACAGTTATCATATTGGATTATCACCGACCATGAATTTATCGGCAGGCATTTCAGCAGGTATAACCAATATGAGTCTGGACGCTTCCAAACTGAATTTCGGTAATACATCTGTTGATCCGGCAGTTGCTTCCAGTGGTTTAATCAATCGCATCAAACCTGATATCAGTGCCGGGCTTTGGTTGTACTCTAAGGATTATTTTATTGGTTTGGCAGCACAACAAATCATCCCGCAGAATATTGCCTTCTCCGACAATACGGTTTCCTTAACAAAAGGAAAGTTGGTGCCCCATCTTTTTTTAAGTGCGGGTTACAGAATTCCTTTGTCAGAAGATTTTACCTTACTTCCCTCTGCATTAATCAGATATATCAGTCCCTTGCCACTGGGTTTTGACATCAATGCCAAATTGCAATACCAGGACTTATTATGGGCAGGTACTTCTTACCGTTACAAAGATGGGTTTGCAGCAATGGTGGGAATCAATATCAGCAATACCCTGAATATTGGGTATTCCTATGATATTCAGACTTCCCGTTTAAATACCATCAGCAAAGGAACCCATGAAATTTTATTCGGCTTTTTATTGGGCAATCGTTACGGAGACTGGTGCCCTACCAAACTTTGGTAAGAAGTATAATTTTCTGGGCTCTTTGCTAACAAAGCTTTCTGAGCATCCAGATATCACAACCATTGTGACCTGAGTTTCCCATGGGACCTTGCAAATAATGGAAGCCGAATTGTTCGTACACTTTAACTGCTTTATTCAGCTCCGGCATGGTTTCTAAATATACTTCGGCATAGCCTGCCTTTTTGGCTTCGGCTAAAACATAGTCAATCATTTTTCTTCCCAGACCCAGTCCTCTTACAGAAGCATTCAAATACATTTTAACCAGTTCACAAGTGGTTTCAGGCAAACCTTCCGTGGGAAAATATCCTGCACCACCTACAATCACGCCATCTCTTTCTGCAATGAAATAGCCGCTTTTGGGGGTAGAAGCAAATAGTTCAAACAGATGATCGGTGGTATCATCATAAAATACGGTCCCTGGTTTATTGGCGCCGAATTCGGTTAGTGCAGTGCGGATAATATGCGCAATGGCAATATTGTCTGCTGGCTGAATAGGTCTAATTAATACCGAGTCCATATTAAGCTTCCGGTTGTTTTCTGAAATTCTTGAAACTATTGATTAAGCCGTTTGTAGACGAATCATGGCTGCTAACAGGCGTTTCATCAGTTAGCTCCGGTAAAATTTTATTGGCCAGTTCCTTGCCCA
>CALEST010000374.1 GCA_937907555.1 uncultured Sediminibacterium sp. | reverse complement strand
AAAGAATAACAGAATAATTGCCTATTTCAATGACAGGGAAGAACCGCTGGGATACTTCGATATCCCTGAATTATGAAGCTTTCAGACTAAGTTTGCCAGAGGCAGAAATACCAGAACCAGTTAAACTCTAATAGTTAGATCATCCATTTTCTATCCAAGAATTAAAGAACATTGTTGCTATGAGACGATACCTGAGTTTATTATTATGCCTGATCCCTTTAATCTCTTGCTCTGACCAGTCTGTTACCAGGGACCTGAAAAGCAATCTTAACAAAACAATCAATCTGGAAATGTTTGATTCTGTAAGGTTTGGTGACAAATTGCTGTCATATGAAGAGTTCAGGCAGAGGTATAACTATATATCAGTGGTTTACCTTGAGGACGGATGCCAACCGTGTTATCCAAAGTTTATTGAATGGCAGAACAGGATGGACAGCCTGAATAAACGAAATGATTACACGGTTCTTTTCATAATCCAGGGATTCCGGTATAATAATTTTATTAAAAGAGTTAATGAGATCTCTGTATTTAGCGATCATTATTACACGATCATGGATGATGACCTAAATTTTCTTCTGAATAACAATGACATACCACGATGGATAATTGATGGTTCAGTCCTTATCAGTCCTGATAATAAGATAAAAATGATTGGAGAACCCTGGGCTACTCATGAAATGACAGAGTTATTCCATAGTATTTGCCAATAATGTCACACCCTGTCATTAATTCACTCTAAAACGGTAAACCGGGAAAAACCCTTTTGATTTGATTGACTAAACCAAATGGCAGAATGTTATAAGAATGATCAAATCAAATGACAAATCTTTCAGCGGCTGGTGGTGGATATTTATCGTAACAGTTTTTCTTGCTGTTGCGCTTAGAGTTTTCGTTGTCTCACTTTATGATGTTTCATCTGTTTCCATGGAGCCGGTTCTGCTTTCTGGCGATGTGATTATTGTCAGCAAGACAAGCTACGGACCAAGACTGTTGAAATTAAGTAGTTATCAGAAAAACAAAAATGCTGAGTATTGCAGATTAAAGGGCAGAAGGGGGATTAAAGAAGGTGATATTGTTGTTTTTAGCATGCCATTGCATAATAGTATATCTGAATTTGATAATATCAATACTGCTGGTAGTGTTGCGAAACGGATCTTTTGCCTCCCGGGGGATACTGTGTTGATTGAAAATAATATGGGTAGAAATGACGGGATTACACATTTCCAGATTGAGAATCAATTATTCCCTTATGATTCATCTTTGCATTGGACACTTGAGAAGTACGGTCCGCTTTATGTGCCGTCGAAAGGAGATTCAATAAAGTTAACAGAAAAAAATAAACAGTGGTATGCAGAAATATTGCAGTTAGAAAACCCCGGCGGACAAGTTATAGATAGTGCATTTGCTGCAAATGGCAAGAATATAACAACTTATGTATTTAAAAAGAATTACTATTTTGTTTTGGGTGATAATTTTTACAATTCCTTTGATTCAAGATTCTGGGGCTTTGTGCCTGAAGAAAATATTATCGGCGAAGTGAAGGGGATTCTGTTTTCAATAAATCCTGATAAAGCAGGATTTAGGAAATTTCGGTTCAATCGGTTCTTCAAAACAGTCCATACCCAACAATGAATACTGTTCATTATCTATGAGACTTAAATTTATCAGCTGTATTGTCTGAACGCTTTTTCCCTAATACTGGAAAATCCTTTAAATGTTTTGGCAGATTGCATATATCTGTTTACTTTTATACCTGCTGTTTGATCAATACGAAGTTATTATGAACAAGTATTTCTTTTCCAGACAAGAAATAGCTGCTGAATTAGGCATTGATCCAAAAACTCTCAACCGAAAGTTGCAAAAAGCAGGTATCATGTTACAGAAGGGTATGATCCCGGCTGAGAAGGTCAGGGAAATAATGCACCTTCTGCAGGTGAAACAGGAAAATCACGATGGTACTGAGCCAAATGAACAGCCTGATTGAAATTTTAATAAATTTGATAGATCATCCATTGATAGTCAATAGTGTAATAATCTCTTACCCGATGCAAAAAATGGGGGGGACAAACAAGAGAAAGTCTTATGTAAGCTAAAGATATTCAGAGTCAGGTAGTCTGCTGTCAAAAATGTGAGAGCTTTGAAGATTCAAAATTTTAAATAAGATGGCAATGAAAGAATTGAGGACCATTACTTTGGTGGTTTTGTCTTTTCTTATTGCTGCCTGTACGGGCAAAGGGAATAGGGAAGATATGGTAAGCATTAATTTGATTCCACTTCTGAACAAGGATATCAGGATAAATCTTTCTGACTGCACAGATAGTATTTTCTATATTCAACCTGAATTTACAATTGAAGCCATAC
>CALEST010000373.1 GCA_937907555.1 uncultured Sediminibacterium sp. | reverse complement strand
AAGCCAGTAAAGGATTTCAAATTGTAACCGATTGGCTGCAGCAACAGCAACTAAAGCCTTTCCCCTTTCAGGAACAAGCCTGGAAAGCAATTTTAGATAAAGAAAGTGGACTGGTAAATGCCCCCACCGGATGCGGCAAAACTTATTCCGTCTTTCTGGGAGCCTTGATGCAATTCATCAATGAGTATCCAAACGATTGGGCAAAACAAAAAAACAATGGCCTTCAGCTACTTTGGATAACTCCCTTGCGCGCATTGTCAAAAGATATTGGCCGGGCAATGGAGGAAGTGATTGATTCACTGGGGATGCAGTGGAAAGTGGCCATCAGAAACGGAGATACCAGTACCGCTGACAGGGCAAGGCAAAAAAAACAAATGCCGGAGATTTTAATCATCACGCCGGAAAGCCTGCAATTACTCTTAACGCAAAAAAACTATCCGGCAATTTTTTCTACCCTTAAATTATTGGCTGTAGATGAATGGCATGAATTGCTGGGAAGCAAACGTGGCGTACAAACAGAACTAGCTGTCAGCAGACTGGTAAACTGTAGTGAATCCTTACAGGTATGGGGCATCAGTGCCACCATCGGCAACCTGGAAGAAGCAAGAGAAGTACTCTTAAGTCCCTTGAAAAAAACAGGAATCACCATTCAGGCAGCAATCAATAAGCCGCTGGAAATTCATACCATTATTCCGGATGAAATTGATTCTTACCCCTGGGCAGGACACCTGGGAATAAAACTGGCGCATACGCTGATACCGATTATTGAGAACAGCAATACCACGCTGATCTTTATCAATACCAGAGGAATGAGTGAAACCTGGTACCAGACATTGCTTACACTTGCCCCATCACTGGCGGGTGCCATTGCACTCCATCACGGAAGCATTGAACAGGAATTAAGATTATGGGTTGAAGAAGCATTGCATACACAAAAATTAAAAGCAGTGGTTTGTACTGCCAGTCTGGATTTGGGAGTAGACTTCCGGCCCGTGGATACGGTAATACAAGTAGGGTCTCCCAAAGGCATTGCTCGCTTTTTACAAAGAGCCGGAAGAAGCGGACATAGGCCAGGAGAAATCAGCAAGATCTATTTTCTCCCAACGCATAGCCTGGAATTGGTGGAAGCCGCTGCACTAAAAACAGCCGTTACAGAAAAAGCCATCGAAAGCAAAGACCCATTGGTATTGTGTTTTGATGTGCTGCTTCAATATTTGTGCACACTTGCATGCGGAGAGGGCTTTGACCCCAAAAGGATTTATACCGAAATACAATCCACTTATTGCTTCTCAGATATGCAGGAGGAGGAATGGCAGGAAATATTAAAACAGATTACATCAGGTGGGCAGGCACTGCAAGTATATGATGAATTCAGAAAAGTAGAGATCGAAAATGGCATTTATAAAATCAATAGCCGAAAAATTGCCATGCGTCATCGAATGCATATCGGAACCATTGTAAGCGATGCCATGTTAAAAGTAAAATTTCTAAGCGGTGGATATATTGGGGTGATAGAAGAATACTTTATCAGTAAACTGGAACCTGGTGATGTGTTTACACTGGCGGGTAAAAACCTGGAGCTCATCATGATTAAAGACATGAATGTGCTCGTAAAAAAATCAACTGCTAAAAAATCACTGATTCCTTCCTGGCTGGGGGGCAGAATGAGTTTAACCGCTAACCTGGGAGAAGTTTTACGAAGAACTTTTTCAAAAGCATTGCAACCCAATTCGGGCATTGAAATGGACAGCCTGCAGCATTTATTCTCCATTCAAAAAAGCTTATCCCATATCCCGCAACCTAATGAATTACTCATTGAACAGATTGAAAGCAAAGACGGCTATCATTTGCTGGTATACCCTTTTGAGGGAAGACAGGTGCATGAAGCATTGAGTGCTATACTGGCATTCAGAATATCACAGATACAACCCATGAGTTTTTCCATATCGATGAATGATTATGGTTTTGAACTGTTGAGCGATACTCCAATACCTGTTGACGATGCCAATGTATATGAATTATTTAGCGATAAAAACCTGCTGACAGATATACAGCAAAGTGTCAACAATACAGAAATGGCCAAAAGAAAATTCAGGGACATTGCGGTAATTGGAGGACTCATTTTTCAAGGAATGCCAGGTGAAAAAACCAAGGCCAGACATTTACAATCTTCTGCCTCTCTCCTGTTCAAGGTATTTGAAGAATACGACCCGGGAAATCTTTTGTTGAAGCAAGCTTACAATGAAGTGCTTACGCAACAAATGGATGAAGTTCGACTCAGATTGGCTTTACAACGAATTGCCAAAAGCAAAATCGTATTGACTTATCCGTCCAAATTAACCCCACTGTCCTTCCCCATTGTAGTAGATGGATTGAACAGAAATAACCTGAGTTCAGAAAGACTGGAAGATCGGGTGAAAAAAATGCAACAACAATTATCTTAGCAATCATGAACGAAGATCAATTGTTAATCTGCAGGGAACAGCATCTGTGGCTTTCGCCCAACAGAACTATATTCTGGGAAGAAGAAAAAACAATGATTCTTTCAGATACCCATTTCGGGAAAACCGTGGTGGCCAAAAATAAGCAGGTAGTCAAATAA
>CALEST010000372.1 GCA_937907555.1 uncultured Sediminibacterium sp. | reverse complement strand
ATCCAGGTACTTACAAATATTGTCGCGTCTCTGCATCACTTCCAGTATTTCTAAAGGGAACTTGCTTGGGTAAGCATAATGCAGACGAATCCACTCCAGTCCTTTTACATCGGCCAATGCATCCAACAACTTAGGCAAAGCTCTTTCTTTGTAAATGTCCAGTCCGTAATAGGTTAGTTCCTGAGCAATCAACATAATTTCCTTCACTCCCTTTTGAACCAGGGTTTCTGCTTCTTTTACCAGGTCTTCAATAGAACGGCTAATATGTTTTCCGCGCATCAAAGGAATAGCGCAGAATGAACAGGTTCTGTTGCAGCCTTCTGAAATTTTTAAATACGCATAATGCTTGGGGGTGCTCAGCATTCTTTCCCCCAATAGTTCTGCTTTATAATCGGCTTCAAATTGTTTTAAAATCAGCGGCAGTTCCAGCGTACCAAACCAGGCATCCACTTCCGGCATTTCGGCTTCCAAATCGCCTCTGTATCGCTCACTTAAACAGCCGGTAACATATACTTTGTCAAGTTTTCCTCTGCGCTTCAATTCCACCTGATCCAATATGGTATTGATGCTTTCTTCTTTTGCCTTATCAATAAAACCACAGGTATTCACCACCACGATATTATGATCGAGTTTGGCATTTTCATGTACTACATCAATTTCATTGGCGGCCAGCTGACCACTCAGTACTTCTGAATCAACCAGATTCTTGCTGCAACCCAGCGTAATGATATTAACCTTGTCCTTCTTAAGTGTTTTTGCCTTCATGAGAGGGCAAAATTAAGGATTTTGAGGGGAACCCTAGATGAGCTTTCCCAGGACTCCTATCAGAATTTCAACCCCATTCTGGATATTGCCAATGGCTTTGGCCTTGTCATTGTTGCTTTTGGTATGGTCTTTCACCAGTTTAATCAGCTGATCAAATTCTTTGTTACTCATATCATGTTCCGCCAGGAGCTTAGTTAATTCGGGGGGATTAAAGCCGCTGAGCGAACGAATTTCCTGAACCAATTCAGCATCGGTTTCTTTCTGAGCCAGTGCTGCTCTTTTTTTCCATTTGTTTTCCATAGCTCTCTACTGATTTTACTTGCGAATAATACTGTAAGTTTTATTGCTCTAATATTTTACTGAGGTCTTTGTTTAGATTCCCTACCATCCCACCAATATTTCCGGAAGACTGAATAAACCGGTCGAGCAATTCAGCAAGCTGTTCGTAGTTGATGCCCTTCTTATTCAACCATTGGGATTGATTCAATAACTGTTTCTTGCTTTCATTCAATTTTACTGCTGATTCCAATAATTTTTTCATCTCTGAAGTAGCCAGCTGGTACTGCTTAAAATCGGCATTCAACTGATCCAGCAATTTTATTTTGGCAGAATCCAGCGCCAGCTGCATAGCATATTGCCTTTCGGTAATCAGGGGCAAAGCCGCTGCCATCATTTCAGGCAAAACTGATTTGGGGTCTGTTTCATCGTCTAGATCCTCCGTCATCTTAGCCACGATTTTTGCTGTGTATTCTTTTTGAATAAAATCGTTCACCCTGTTTTTTTTCTCTGCAAAAACCTGATGCACCAACAATATATTCAAGCGATGCATTCTCTCGCCCTCTTCCTGAATTTTTTCGGAAAGGGTAATACTTTGCAAAGGTATACGGGTACAGCCGTTTAGGCTAAGAAACAAACACAGCAATAATCCCCGGGTAAAAGACCATAACAATAACTTGCGCATAAACCCATATTATCCTGGTAAAATAGGGTTTTGCCGAATGAAAAGAAACCGTGATTTCACGGAGATTTTACTCCCCCAGCCAGGAATTCAATATGGCGTTTTGTGTAGCATTGGTACTGGCTAAAGCCTGAATGCGATACTTTGTTTTTTTAACTTCTCCTTTTTCCTCAATGTTGCTTACCAACTCAAGCCCGGCATACCCAAGGTATTGATTATAATTAAGGGGCTGGGTAGTGTACACATAATCAAATTCAGCAGCCAGCGACTTACCAGCCATTTGCTCGCAGGCAGCCTGAAACTCGGCATCGGTAAATCCACGTTTCCGTTTCTGATAATACTCCCTGTACATTAAGCGCATTACATCGTCGAGGGATTTTTTATTTTGAGAAGCCTGCCGGATGGCTAAATCGAGTAGCATGCCTACAACCGGGCCTTTATCATAATAAGAAATGGCTTTGTTTTTATCGACTCCGCTGGTACCGAAAGGACCATCTGACCAGGTATTGTAGCTGGATTGAATTAAACTTTGGTGAGCCTTACCAGGATTGTTTTCATGTGCCGTAATATTATTTGCAAGATTGTTGAAAAACATATTCCGGTCTACAATTTTAGCCCGCTTTACCATGAGGTATTCAAAGTAAACGGAGAGCCCTTCACTGATCCATAACTGTGTGGTTCTGCTTCCCTTTTCGTAATCAAAGGGGCCTAGTTCTACCGGACGGATTCTTTTTACATTGTAATGATGAAAATATTCATGACTCAAAAAATTCATGATTCGGTTAATATCGTCTGGTGTTTTTAATTCATTGCCGCTAAAACTAACAGTGGTATTGTTCAGGTGTTCAATACCCCCTCTGCCCGGACCAATCCCAATAAATGTATATTCTTTAAAAGGGATATCATCAATTATATTCACTCCCTGCTCAATTGCTTTTTGTAAAGTATTCATGAAAAGTTGCTCATCAAAATCGCCCATTTTATACCCAATGAAACGGTGAGGCACTCCTCTTACTGTAAAAGCCGGCAACTCTTTTAAATCACCTACCAGGATGGGGCAATCGTATAAAATATCAAAATCGGGAGCTGTAAATACATTGGACTTCCCGGCAACTTTATCCAATCCGGTTGCTATTTTTTTAAAGCCGGGTTGATCCCCGTTGTTCACCTGTACTTGCACGGGGAGTTGCAGCATACCGTCTACATAAAGAAAATTATTAGCGGGTACAATGTATGCATGTGCACTATCAATAAAACTATTGGCTACAAACTTGCGGCTGGTTTTTACCTGATAGGTAATGGTAAATGCCGATTTCTTTGGTACTACCACCTGCCAGGTGTTTTCTGCAAGTCTGTTAACTGTTAATGGGTTACCCTGTTGATTCCTGGCCTGCAGAGAATCCATGCCTTTTGCATAGTTCATGAGCTGGTAATAACCAGGCATCCAGTTCGGCATTTTAAATATCAGTGTGTCGGATGCAAACCCTTTTGCTTCAAGCAGAATATGAAACTTTCCCTGTGCAGCCTGTGGCATGCGGACAGTGTATTTAAGGTTAGGTTGTGCGTAACTTGTCCCGATTAAAATAAACAAGAATATGGTTATCGGTAATACAGTTTTCATACAAGATGTTTTTGAATACAAAGCGACATCAAAGTAATGAATTCAATTCAACCAATATTATCAAAATGTACACACTTATGAACTTCGTCTGAAACCAAACTGGTTTTACTTATGCACTTCACTGGTAAAGTGGAAAGTGATATCCGGATTGTTCGTGATTTCTGTGTTCAGGAACCATTCGCTCTGGGCTAAGTAAACGGGTTGTCCATCTTTGTCTTCCGCAGCATTCTGCTGTTTGAAGCGAAGAAAATCATCCAGCTTTTTTTGGTCCTTACTGGTTAGCCAGCAGGCTTTGTAAAACGGTAAGGTTCTGAATTCACAAGCTGCACCATATTCCTGTAACAAACGATATTGAATTACTTCAAACTGAAGATCTCCCACACAACCAATGATTTTTTTATTGCCTCCATGCTGGGTAAACAACTGGGCAACCCCTTCATCGGTCAACTGGCTGATTCCTTTTTCTAATTGTTTGGTTTTCATAGGATCCTTGTTCACCAGTTCTTTAAAGATTTCAGGTGAGAAGGTAGGGATACCACTGAAGTAAAAATTTTCTCCTTCGGTTAGTGTGTCTCCTATTTTAAAGTTGCCCGTATCAAATAAACCAACCACATCTCCTGCATAAGCATCTTCTACTACTTCTTTGGAACGGGCCATGAAACTATAAGGATTGCTGAAACGCATGTCTTTGTCTAAGCGAACATGATGGTAATATTTGTTACGCTCGAACCTGCCGCTGCAAACCCGCATAAAAGCAATACGATCACGGTGTTTGGGATCCAGGTTGGCATGTATCTTAAAAATGAATCCACTGAATTTCTCTTCTCCCACTTCAATGGTTCTGGTGGTGGTTTCGCGGGAGCGGGGAACAGGCGCAATTCGGATAAAAGTATCCAGCATTTCCTTCACCCCGAAATTGTTAACAGCAGAACCAAAAAATACTGGTGCAATAGAGCCGCTCAAATAATCAGCCGGATCCAGTTCACCATACACTCCATCAATCAATTCCACATCTTCTCTAAGCTGATTGGCATCCCTTGCGCCTACTTTAGCGTCCAATACAGGATCTGCCAGATTGGTAATGGCAATCACGTCTTCGTCGTCGGCCTTGGTACTGGCGGTAAACAGGCGAAGACTCTTATTGTCTAAATTATATACGCCTTTAAATTCCTTACCACTATTGATAGGCCAGGTCATAGGATGTAAGGATATGCCCAACTCTTTTTCAATTTCTTCCAATAAATCGAATCGGTTCTTACCATCCCGGTCCATCTTATTGATGAATACAATTACAGGCGTATCCCGCATCCTGCAGACTTCCATTAAACGACGGGTCTGTGCTTCTACCCCGTTCACGCTATCAATTACCAGAATTACACTATCTACCGCAGTTAGGGTTCTGTAAGTATCTTCCGCAAAGTCTTTGTGGCCGGGCGTATCCAATAAATTGATTAAGATATTCTGGTACTCAAAAGTCATTACAGAAGTGGCCACCGAGATCCCTCTCTGTCTTTCAATTTCCATGAAATCCGAAGTAGCCCCTTTTTTAATTTTATTACTCTTCACCGCACCCGCCACCTGAATGGCACCACCGAATAACAATAGTTTTTCGGTCAGCGTGGTTTTACCGGCATCCGGGTGAGAAATGATGGCAAATGTTTTTCTCCTGTTAATTTCTTTTTCGTACTTCATATCTATAATAAAAACGCCCCCAAAATAAAATGGAGGCGCAAAGGTAATCTATTAAATATTAGTTCAGGCTCCTGAAATCTACTGGTACCAGCTTACTTACACCCGGCTCCTGCATGGTTACGCCATAAATCACGTCTACGGCCCCCATGGTTTGTTTATTGTGGGTTACAATAATGAACTGGGAATTATCGCTGAACTTCTTAATCATCTGCGTAAACTTACCCACGTTCGCATCATCCAAAGGTGCATCCACCTCATCCAGAATACAGAACGGAGCGGGTTTAATCAGATAAATTGCAAACAACAGTGCAGTAGCGGTAAGGGTTTTCTCTCCCCCGCTTAACTGGGTAATGGAACTTGGGCGCTTACCCTTGGGCTTGGCCACAATTTCAATACCTGTATCCGCCAGGTTATCTGGATTCACCATCAGCATATCAGCAGTATCTTCTTCTGTAAACAATGCTTTGAAGACCTTCTGGAAATTTTCTCTTACTTTATTAAAAGTATCCAGGAACAACTGATTGGCGGTTTCCTCTACTTCAAGTATGGTCTGTAATAAGCTTTCCTTGGCTGTAACCAGGTCATTTTTCTGTTCTAAAATGAAATCGTAACGTTTCTTCATTTCCGTATAGGCTTCAATGGCTGTAGGGTTTACTTCACCCATATTGTCCATACGTTTGCGCATTCTGTCGGATGCTGCCTGCAATTCTTCCAATGGAGTATCAGAAGTTCTGGGTTGATCAAGGATCTCGTCCAGTTCAATCTTGAACTCAACATGCAAGCGCTCCTTCATTCCGGCCAGCTGCAATTTCAATTCATTCAGCTTGTCTTTTAATTCGTTCACCAGGTGGTCAATCATTTCCTTGCTCTTCACTTTCAGACGCAATTCACTTTCTTTTTCCTGCAAGGCATTTCTGAAATTATAATAAGCCTGGTCTGCTTCGTTCAGCTTCAATTCTTCTTCTTCTTTCTTGCGCATCAATTCAAGCAATAACGCTTCTACTTCCTGCAAAGAAGCAACGCCATCTACAATGGCCTGTTCTGCTTCTGCTAATTGAGCGGTATTGTTTTTAATTTGAACATGTAAGTCGTTCAACTGATTTTCTTTGAACAGTAATTCCTGTTTAATGGTTGTCAACTTACTTTGCTGACGGGTTAACTGCAGGTTGGTTTCGTTGAACTGACCCGATGCAAAATGATACGCCTGTTCCGATTCCTGATAGTCCTGCTCCAGATTGCGCATTTGCTCAGCAGTGTCCTGTAATTGAATATTCAATTCTGCCAGTAGTTCTCTGGTTTCTGCAATGGCATCCTGTTCATCCTGTAAACGATTGTCAATATCTGTCAAACGCTGCTCCCCGTTTTGCTGGGCAGCCTGCAGGTTTTCCATTTTATTTTTAGCAGCAAAAACCTGATTGTTCAACTGGTTAATCTCCTGTTCGGTTGCTTTAATAGCATGCTCTTTCAGCTGATCGCTAAAAGTGATTACTTCATTGTGCTTGGCCTGAATATCGGCTTTTAATAAGCTAACCACCGATTCCTGGTCCTGAATTTCTTCGGCCAGCTTCTCCAGGTTCTTGGCTCGTCCGATTTTTTTACCCTCAAACAATCCCACACTTCCACCGGTAAGGGTGAATTTGCCTTTTACATATTTACCTGTTTTCTCCAATACCACGGCTCCGTTTGAATTGCGGATGGCTTCGTCATTTTCACCAATGTAAACATTACCTAAAAGGTATTCAGCCAGTTTATAATACTGATCATCTACTTCAATTACGTCCAGCGCCTTGATAGTTTGTGCCGGCTGATGGGTTTGTTGCTGGAAATTGGCAAACTGATCCAATAAAAAGAAATTGGCCTTCCCCTTCTTGTTATCATCCAGTAAGTGAACGGCTTTCAAGCCCTCTTCCAGATTATTCACCACATAGTAGTTTAAGTAAGGCTCCAGCACATTCTCAACCGCAGCACGATATTCTTCCTTCACATAAATAATATCAGACAAAATGGGGGCATTGTGATTCCAGTCATTGTTCTTGTGAAGAAACTTGATGCTCTCCGGATACCCTTCCATGGAATCAATCAGACTCTTCAACAAATTGTATTCATTGCGCTTGGCATCCAGCTTTCTGTTTTCATCGGCCAGTTCAGAACGCAGCACTTCCAGTTGCTGCTGGGTTTCAAATATCTGTTCCTTGGTTTTTTCATGTTGCTCCTGCAACTGAACCAGGTCTACCCTTTTCATTTCCAAGGCTTCTTCCTTCTCCGCACATTCTGCCTGCAACTGAGACAATTGTTGCAAACGATTGTTCTTCTCTTCGTTTAACTGCAACTGCATACGCTGAAGGTTCTGAATAGAAGTATCGGCAACCGCCACTTTTTTCTCGGCATCAAACTGATTACGCTGGAATTGCTGGTACTGATTTCTTACGGCATCCACTCCGGAACGCTTCTCGTCAAAAATCTGACGCTTGTTCTCCACTTCCATCTTGGCTTCTTCCACTCTTTCCTGAAGACCCTTTAAATTGGCTTCTTCTTCCCCAACCTGCATCTGAGAGTATTCAATGGAATCCCCGATGGTTTTCAACTGACCTTCGGCTTTTTCCAAAAAGTCTTTGAGGTTGTTTTCCTTTTCTTTCAGGTATTGTAATTTCTGGCTGGCCAGGTTCTTATCGTTTTCGGTTGAACGAAGGTTTTGCTGTAATTCATTGAACCCGTGTTGCATGCTTTGTAAAGCACGTTCCTGAGTTATGAAAGCTACTTTCTCCTGCTCAATGGCAGCTTCATCGGTTGCAATTTCTGCTTCCAGCTGCATTTTTTTATCCAACTCCAGTTCCTGCTGTTCCGTTAATTCGCGGTAAGATATATTGAACCCTTCCAAAGCGGCTTTGGCCAATTCAACCGCCACCTCTTTGTATTCCTTCTTTATTTCATAATACTTCTCAGCCTTTTTTGCCTGGCTTTCCAATGTTTTGAGCTGGTTGTTGATTTCGAACAACAAGTCCTCAATACGGGCCAGATCCTGTTCGGTGGCATCCAGTTTGTTCTTTGCTTCTTTTTTTCGGGTTTTGTAAATAGTGATTCCTGCAGCCTGCTCCAACATCCTTCTTCGGCTGTTGTCCTTGTCTTTGATGATATCATCCACCATGCCCAGTTCAATAATGGCATAGCTATCTGTACTCACCCCTGTATCCAGGAATAAATTATGAATATCTTTCAGGCGACAGGTAACATCGTTCAGTCTGTATTCACTCTCCCCGTTTTTATAAAATCTTCGGGTAACCGTAACCGTACTAAACTCGGTTGGCAATAAATTCTTGGTATTTTCAAAAGTAAGACTCACTTCGGCCAGACCACTTGCACTTCTGGTTTTACTACCATTGAAAACCAGGGCTTCCAGGTTTTCACTTCTCAGGGCAGAAATCTTTTGCTCCCCAATTACCCAACGAATACTATCGATGATATTGCTTTTACCACATCCGTTCGGCCCGATAATTCCGGTAATCCCTTCGTCGAAACTTACCACCGTTTTATCAGCAAAACTTTTAAACCCCTTGATTTCTAATGATTTTAATCTCACGTTATCACTATTTAGTACCTGCGAACATAAGTTAAAAGCAGTAGAATTTATATAAGGCAAAGCCCATTGTGAATAATAAGTGAAGAAGAAATCCACCTTGAAACAGCAATAGGAGTAAAACACTTTAATTGAAACAAACTAAATTATTATTAATCAATTAATTATATCAATTTATTGTAATAAAATATCGTACTAGTGAATTGAAATTTTATAAGAAGTTATCCACCAAAAACCGTGAATAAATCAATTGGACCGGGTCCCTGCAGCTGAAGGCTTTGTATTGACCCTATATTTGTTACATGCAATCGATTGTCTTTACGGTAACCAACGAAATTTACTACGATCAACGCATGCAGAGAATCTGCAGTACCCTTGCTGCCAATGGATATACCGTAACCATTATTGGCGTTAAACGATCTAAAAATCAGGCCCTTCCAATCCCGCCTCTGTATGGCAAAGACTATCAACAGCGATGGATACCTTGCTACTTCGGGAAAGGCCCTCTTTTTTACATTGAATTTAATATAAGATTATTTATAGTATTATCTTGGTTATCATATGATTATGCTTGTGCAATTGATTTAGATACGGTACTACCTGTACTTGCAGCAACAGCCATCAGAAGGAAGAAAAGAGTATATGATGCCCACGAATTCTTTACTGAAATGAAGGAAGTTAGAACCAGACCCCTTATATCTGCTATCTGGAGAACCATCGAGAGAATCAGTCTACCCCATTTCAGGAGAGGTTACACGGTGAACCAGAACTTGTCCGACCTGTTTTATGACCGACTTCAAATTAAATATGAAGTCATTCGCAACCTGCCTGCGGTGAAATCCGATGACTGGTTTGATAGCAATCGCAAGGAGAAAACCTCCGCCGTTTTGGCAGAACAGCCTAAGGAACAGGGTAAAAACGTATCTATTTTTACTTCAAATAAACTTAATCAACTTATTAATAATCAATTCAAAAATAAATTTATAATATATCAAGGGGCTGTGAACCATGGAAGGGGTTTTGAAACCCTTATTCCGGCTATGAAAAAGGTGAATGCCCCCCTGCTCATTGTGGGTACCGGTAATTTTCTGACAGAAGCGGAAGGTCTAATTGACCAGCATAACCTCTCAGAAAAGGTTTTTATTCACCCTCCTATACCCCCTGCTGAACTCAGGAAGCTAACTCCTATGGCCTATATGGGGATTACCATTTTTGAGCCCGAGGGAATCAATCAATACTATTCCCTGGCCAACCGGTTTTTCGATTATATGGCTGCCGGCATTCCACAGGTCTGCGTAAACTATCCGGCCTATGCCGAAATAGTTCGTCAATATCCTTTTGCCCTGTTAATCAATGACATTGAATTGGATACCCTTAGCACTGCAATGAACAATTTGCTCTCCGATACTGTTTTGTATAATAGTTTAAAGTTAGTCTGCCCCGAAGCCACAAGAAACCTGAATTGGGAGAAAGAGTCGGAGCGGTTACTGGCATTTTACAGGAGTTTATAAATTGGAAAAGCACTTACACATTATTGCCTTTGATGTTCCCTATCCAGCTGATTACGGTGGAGCCTGTGATGTATTTTACAAACTTCCTGCATTTCAGCAGCAAGGGATTAAGATTCATTTACACTGTTTTGACTACGGGCGGGGGCAGCAATCTGCTTTAAATACCTATTGCGAATCGGTCAATTATTACCCCAGGGTTCAGGGGCACAAGGGATTTTCCAGCAGTTTGCCCTATATCGTTAGTAGCCGGATTAACGAAAATCTGTACCAGAATCTCCTGAAAGACAACTATCCCATTTTTATGGAAGGAGTCCATTGTACCTATTTATTGCAAGATCCGCGTTTTAAAAACAGAGACTGTTTCGTAAGACTGCACAATGTAGAATACCGCTATTATCAGGATTTATACAAAAATGCCAGTTCGCTTATAAAAAAAGCTTACTACTGGAACGAATCCAGGTTATTAAAAAAATACGAGGCAGGTCTTGCTGGCAAAGCTACTTTCTGGGGAGTAAAAGAAGCGGACAACGATATTTACAGAAAAGAGTTTGGTTGCAAAAATATTGAAGAGCTATCGCTTTATATACCTAATTGGGAATTAACCGCACCCGAAGGCATCGGCTCTTATTGTTTGTATCATGGCGACCTTAGCGTGGAGGCCAATGAAAAAGCTGCAACCTGGCTATTGGAAAAAGTATTTAAAAATATAGAGATTCCGCTGGTTATCGCCGGTAAAAATCCCTCCGAGAAACTAAAAAAACTGGCTTATTCCAGTAGGTTTTCCTGTTTGGTGGCCAACCCAACGGAAAAAGAAATGCAGGATATGATTGCCAAAGCACATATCAATGTATTGCCGGCCTATATTAGCACAGGCATGAAATTCAAATTATTGAATGCGCTATTCAATGGCCGTCATGTAGTGGTGAACGAGGCAATGATTGCCGACTCCGGTCTGGAACCACTATGTCATACAGGTACAACAGCCAATGCTTTCCAGGAAATTATTATGCAACTTTACCATCAACCTTTCTCGGAGGAGGAAATCAGACTAAGAAAAAAATGGTTGGTTCCCAAATTCAATAATACGGCCAATGCACAGAAGCAGGTTGGCTGGATCTGGGGAAACTAAACTTTACCAGGCATTTCGTAAATATTCATTAGGATTATTGAGCCGCGTATTGCGCTGAACTGTCCGCAACTTTCCCGTTCTCCGTTTTCAGCATTCTGCTGGGATAACGATTGATCACAATGAAATCGTGGGTTGCCATCACGACTGATGTACCGTAATCTCTTGCAATCTGAAACAGCAACTGCATGATTTCGTCACTGGTTTCCGGATCCAGATTACCCGTAGGTTCATCAGCTAAAATGAGTTTGGGGGAGTTAAGCAGGGCGCGGGCAATTTCAACTCTTTGCTGTTCGCCACCGCTCATTTCAAATGGCATTTTAAAGCCCTTGCTTTTTAAGCCTACTTTATCTAAAACGTCATTGATTTTTTCTTCAATCAAACGTTCGTCTTTCCAGCCTGTCGCTTTCAAAACGAATTTCAGATTCTCGTGAACATTTCTGTCGGTTAGTAATTGAAAATCCTGGAATACAACCCCCA